>JAUWKI010000041.1 GCA_030614255.1 Actinomycetes bacterium | reverse complement strand
CCACCGTAGGGATAAATGAAGAGACAATAAAAAGATATGTTGAGATGCAAGGAAGAGAAGATGCAGGACAAGCGGAGCTTGTAATTTAGGTAAGTACCACGCCTGTAAGGGCGTGGGTATCTATTTTTTTGAGCTCATGATTTTGCAAAAAAGAAAAGGAAAAGGGATAATTCTCTAAAGTCTTTCTTTAAAGTTGCCGATGAATAAGTTCAGATACATGTGCAACATAGAAAGATTAAAATAGTAGTTGGTATTTTAACTATCATCTAGAGAGGTTGCGTATGTATAGAACCCAATCAGACGGTTTACATCTGTACAAAAATATGCTAATTTAATTGTGACATAACTACATAGTGTAACTTTTTATGATTTAAGAAAGGCAATTTCTTCTCAAGAATTTTTTAGCAGAAGGGATTATGATGAATAGCCTTAGGGAATTTTCGAGTATTTTAAGAATGTTCGCTGGACACAATGGCCGAGGGCTATTTTATTTTGGTCATTGTATTTATTCACCCCCCCCCCCCTAATAAGTTATTCCAGCCTAAAAAGACAAGCTGTAAAGCTATCCTTTGTGGTAAGAGGATGTCTAACAGAGAAAACCGAGCACTATTTCTCCAAAGAGAAAATGGGTGCTCGGTTTTTTTATTTCTTGCCCATGCTTCTGGGCACCATGTTTAGAGGCAAATCTTTTAAGAGATTGAGTGATAAGTTCTGCCTTGGTTGCATAAAGAATGGGGGTAGCCATGGATGTTACTGAGAAGGGGCAGGATAATCCCAGAAGGCCAAGCTTGTCTCAACTTTTAACAATAGGGATAGCGCTCTTTATTTGCATCGGGCCGGAGTACTATTTTCACTTTGTTTTGGGAATAGACTACGTTCACATCCACCTGTTTTATATCCCCATCGCTTTGGCCGCCATTTGGTGGGGCTTAAAGAGTGGGCTTCTCGTAAGTTTATTTCTAGCTTTTCTGCATATTGGTTTACACTCTTTCGATATCGATATATCTGTTTTATCAATGAGTCTTGGGTTTATCCTCATGGGCTCCATGGTAGGTGTAGTAAGCGATGGACGTAAACGAGCGGAAAGAGAGTTGCACAAGAAAAAAGAGGTGGAGGCTATCTTTCTGGGCTCAGGCGATGGGATGAGGACCATTGACACCGAGTTTAAAATCACCAATCAAAATGAGGAGATGGGCCGCTTTTGCGGTGTTAAAAAAACCGAGGCGGTGGGCAAAAAATGCAGTAAGATATGCCCCAGTTCCCTTTGTAACACAGATAAATGTCCCCTTCGTCAAATTTTATCCGGCGCCAATCGAGTGGAGATTGAAACGGAAATAACTTCGGTGAAAGGAAAAAACACCCCTGTTAGCATCGTAACTACGGCGTTTAAAGATGATGAAGGGAGAGTCATCGGCGTCATTGAGAGCTTTCGCGATATCACCGAGCGCAAGCGGGCAGAGGAAGAAATCAAACAAAAGACGGAGGATCTCCTTCTCATCAATTCATTGAATAATGCCGTCAACCAGGGTAAAAATCTCCAAGAAATACTTATTTTATTATCCAGTGAAACCAAGAAGGTATTCTCCAGCTACGGGGCAACGGTATATTTTTTGAGCGAGGATAAGAAATATTTGGTATTACAGAAACATCTGCTCCTTTCTCCTATAGTGAACCGGGTTGAGAAGATAAGTGGTATAAAAATACCGGGGGCAGAGATAAAGATTTCGTTAAAAGAGGGGAGCTTGTACCAGAGGGTTCTGCAGGAGAATGAACCGCAGCTCATAAACGATTCCGAAACTATCAGGGGGTTGATAGCTGAATTAACCCAGAGCAAGGTGGTAAAAGAACTTATCCCAAAAATCTACAAGGTTCTGGGCATCAAGTCGGTAATGATTGCTCCTTTTGTTTCAGGCAGTGAGGTCATCGGCTTGATGAGCATTTCCAAAGGTGAACCTTTTGCAGAATCAGACCTTAAGCGATTAAAGGTACTCTCAGAGCAGGTAACTTCCATCTTAGAACACAAGCGAGCGGAAGAAAAAACCAAACTTGCCTACAAAGAACTCAGTCAGATATTCAATACTGCAGCCGATGGGATGCGTTTGGTCGATAAAGACTTCAACATCCTTAAAGTTAATGAAACATTTTCGAGTCTAGTAGGTATAAGTAAGGATGAAGCGGTGGGCAAGAAGTGCTATGAGGTATTTCATGGTCCCTTGTGTGATACCCTCGATTGCCCGCTGAGCCGAATTCTCGGTGGCGAGGAACGTGTTGAGTGCGAAGTAGAAAAAGAACGTAGAGACGGCACTAAAGTCCCTTACATTATGGTGGCTACCCCCTTTAGAGCCCTCGATGGCAAACTGATTGGTGTTGTCGAAGATTTCAAGGATATCACCGAGCGTAAGCAGTTCGAAGAGAACCTTCGAAGAAAGGTTCTCGAGCTCACCACCCTCTCCAAGATAAGCACAGATATAGGCTCCACTTTGGAACTCGATAAAGTCCTTAACTTAAGCTTGGAGAGCGCCCTAAAGTTGCTTGACGCAGAGTGCGGCTCAATTATGCTCTTAGATGAGAAGAAGGAGCTCTTAACCGTTGCCGCTGCCTCTTGCTTAAGCAAGGAATTTATCAAAGCTAAAGAGAAACTGGGAGAAGGTATCGCCGGTCATGTGGCCAAGACAGCAGAGCCGCTTCTACTAAAAAAGGACATGAAGGACACCCGCTTTGAGAAATATAAGAAGAAGAGAAAGATAAAAGATGCTCTCTCCGTTCCAATAAGGACCAAAGATAAGATAATTGGGACATTTAACGTAGACAATAAAGAACAAGGAACCTTTACTCCAAACGATTTAAAGCTCTTTACCATCCTGGCTTCCGAAGTGGGAGCAGCCATAGAAAATGCCAGATTGTATGGGGATATAAGGCAAGGGTTGCTAAACACGGTCGAGGCCTTGGCCATAGCCGTCGATGCCAAAGATCCCTACACCCAGGGTCATTCAGAAAGGGTCACCGAATACAGTTTGGCTATCGCCAAGGAGATGGGGCTTCCAAAAAATAAGATAGAGGAAGTTGAAATAGCAGCCCGTCTTCACGATGTGGGGAAGATAGGAGTAAGTGAAAAGATACTGGGGAAACCGGGTAAACTTACGGATAAGGAATGGAAAATAATTAAAGCTCATCCTGTGACCAGTGCCAAAATACTTGAGCCGGTGGACTTTCCTTCCAGCATAATCTCCTCAGTTCTTTCCCACCACGAGCGTCTCGATGGCAAAGGATACCCAAACGGATTGTCAAAGGATAAGATTCCCCTGGGAGCGAGCATCATAAAAGTTGCCGATGCCTATGATGCCATGACTTCAGACAGGCCTTATCGTAAAGCACTTTCCGAAGAGAAAGCTATAAGCGAGCTCAAAAAACATGAAGGAACTCAATTTCACCCCGATGTGGTGGAAGTATTCCTAAAGGTTCATGAAAGGAAAGTAAAGGGACAAAAGAGTTCTTAAGTTAAGCCCAAAAGAGGCGATTGAAGAGCTAAGGGGAAATGCCGGTAGGCATTTTGACCCCCAGATTGTCTTCGCTTTTCTACGGATTTTGGGGGAGCAACACGGTTGCCATTAGGTATATTGATTTTACGGCTTGGAAAGGCTAGAAAATGGATAAGATAAAAGTCTTAATAGTTGGTGGGTATGATCTTTTTCGAAAAGGGTTGTGGCTGGTGTTGGAGTCTGCCGGAGATATCGAGGTTGTTGGAGAGGCGAATGGTGAGTGGGTGGCCAAGAAAGCATGTGAGCTTCTGCCGGATGTTATCTTGATAAATGTGGAAACACCCAAACGGGGCAAGTTAGAAATAGTTTCTTTGATCAAGAATGAGTTGCCGGAAGCAAATATTGTACTGCTTATTGGAAATAGCGAATGCGAATATGTTGTGGAGGCTGTAAAAAGGGGAGCAATCGGATATGTACTGGCAGAAGATATTTCCGTGGAAAATTTGGTTAATGTTATTAAAAGAACTTCTAGAGGAGAAGCTTTTGCGCACCCAAATGCTATAAAGAAGCTGTTTCATGAGCTTGCCTATCCCTCTCCGGCTGATTCCTCAAATGAAATTTTAACTAAGCGTGAGAAGGATGTTTTGCAGCTTATAATTAATGGCAAAGCCAATAAGGAGATTGCTGGTGAACTCTCTATTGGTGTTACAACCGTGAAGAGTTTCATCAGAAAGATATTCAAAAAGTTGGAAGTTGCCAACAGGGCTCAGGCTGCCTCGGAGGCCTTGAGGAGTCACCTGCTTGAGTAGGTATATATAAATCCACCCACGCTTTAGTCTGGATAATTGAGCTTTGTGGTGGAGTAATTTATATTTGGGGAGCTAAAGATGCAAGAAAGAGTTGTTTTGTGTTGTAACCGAACGATAAATTTGGGGCTACTTGCCCTGGTTTTTTTAACACCACTCTTATTTACTTCCCATCTATACGATTCCTACACTTTACCCAAAGTTGTGTTTCTGCGTTTGCTAACAATCGTTCTCGTGGTTGCTTGGCTAATTAAAGCGGCAATCACCAATCAAGTATCATGGCGGAAAACTGCTCTAGATTTTCCCATTTTGGCTTTCTGGTTAATGTGTGCAATGTCCACGATGTTTTCGGTAAACCGCACCCTAAGTCTTTTTGGCGGTTATAAACGCTATGAAGATTTCATTACCTTGACCGGCTACTGCTTACTTTACTTTATTGTGGTCAATCACGTTAAGGAAAAGCGGCAGTTGAATCAGCTGTTAACCGTTCTTCTCATATCCATTAGCATCATTTCTGCTTACGGGATTCTTCAGCACTTTGGCATAGATTTCGTCAAGGTGGGGGGACAGGTTGATTTGACTCGAAGCTTCTCTACTATTGGTAACGCCGTCTTTTTGGGGAGCCTCCTGACTCTTTTGCTCCCGGTGGCGGTAAGCCGGTTTGTGTCAAGCTTGACGCCGCGAGGTAGGTGTTTCTCGTCGGTTGCGGTTGTTTTAATCTTCACTTGTTTGCTGTTTACCTATTCTCGGGCCGGTTGGCTGGGTTTTCTGGTCGCGATTTTGTTTTGGGCGGTCTTTATCAGAAAAAAGACTTTACGTGGGAACAAGGTCTGGGTTGTTTCACTTTGCCTGTTTCTCATCCTAATTACCATCTTTGGCAGCAGCATAAAGAGTCCTTGGCTCGAGCAAACACAACTCGTGACAGAACGAGCGGTATCAAGCATAGAACTGGGGAGCGGTAGCGTCCGAACCAGAATAGTCTATTGGCAGGCCACTGCGCAGCTCATCGTCAAGAAACCGTGGTTGGGTTTTGGGCCCGACACAATGAGTCTGGTCTACTCGCGCTACTTCTCGCCTCAGTTTCGTGCCGTGGAGCCGGGAGCTCGAATTGACAAAGCCCATAACGAATTTTTGCAGGTTGGAGCTACCACTGGACTACTGGGGCTAACTGCCTATCTTTTGATTTTATTGATGTTTTTTTATGCCGCCATTGATTCGTTGAAAGCTGCCTCTGACGATTCACATTGTCTCTTGGTTGGCCTGGTAGCCGGTTGTTTGGCCTATGTTGTTTCGGTTCAGTTCAGTTTTAGCCAGGTGGAGGTTTCCTCCATATTCTGGATAATTATGGCTGCAACAATAGCGGCGGGAATGATCCAACGAGATAGAGTGGAAGCAACGATTTTTCTTAAACTATCGAAGAATAAGTGGAGTAGAGCTGTAAGATATATTTTTTGTTTAGCAATTATAGGCCTGATGGTTTTCGCCTATATTCCAACTACCCTCAAGCCGGCAATAGCGGATGCCTATTTTCGAAAGGGGATTTGTGCCGAAACCAGAGGTGAGCTGGATTCAACCATTGTATATTGTGAGCAGGTCGTAACCTTTAACCGCAACAGGAGCGTCTACTACATCAGTCTGGGGAAGAGCTACCAAGCCAAAGCTTTGGCTGCTCCCAAGGAGAGGAAAATATGGCTGGAAAAGGCTTTGGCTGCCTATGCGAAGGCCGAAAAACTCGATCCATACAACCCCGATTTCTACACCAACCTCGGCAATCTTTACTATTACTGCGGCGAGGAGAGCAAAGCTTTTTACGGTGAGGCCATCGTTGCTTATGAGCGAAGCATCAGCTTAGACCCCTTGGCGGCGGATGCTTACATAGGGTTGGGTGCCGCCTACATGCAGAAAGGACTAGCCGATGAAGCTATTTGCCAGCTTAAGGAAGCCATTAAGAGAGACCCAAAGAAAGTGATGGCCTATCTTAATCTTGGTACCATTTATCATAGCAGGGGCATGGTCGAGGAAGCTCTTTATTATCTGAAAGAAGCCAGAAAGTTGGATCCGAAAAATGCTGAGGTTGAGAAGGCATTGAAAGAATGCAGAAAAGCGAGTTCTACAAATTGATGAGTCAAGGACGTTATGTGATTGCCCGCTCTTTCTTCCTTGTATGTCTAATGGTTAACCAAGCAGTTAAGCAGATGATGAGTAAAAGAGTTGCTATAGCTGCGATTGCTATTAAGGCCGCTTCCCTGGAGAAGAGAATAAAACTGACCTTTTGGGTGGGAGTCTTTTCCCCCGCGTAGTTTATGGAGGCAACGGCAGTAAAATAACCAACCTTGGGAGTCTCTTCCCAAACTACAGGTACCGTGCTGGATTTTTTGGGGAGAACGGTGCCCAAATTTTCCAGCTCCATAGTTTCAACTTTTCGCCCGAAGACGTCCGTAATTTCCAGTAAGCTCGTAGGGCGAAGATGTACATTGCCACTATTTTCCATAACGAAGTAAAAACATACCTTGCCCTCCATTATGGCATGATAAAAATTGGTGAAATCGAGCTTTTCGATAATCGTGCCGGGTACTGTTTCGGTTATCATCAGCGCCGCGCGTTGGACCAGGTTAACGGCAAATTGTCCCTCTCCCTTAATCGTCTCCATGTTTTCAACCGCAATTCCTCCCCAATGTTCCCCCACGTCGGTAAGCTGAGGAATCTTAATGGTGAAGGGGATAATTTCTCTCTCTTTGGAAGCCAGGGTAAATTGCGAGAAGGGGAAGGATATCCAGCTGCCAACTCCCTCTTTTTTGTCAGTTTCTTTAAGCAGGGCAATGCCACCATTGTTGGTGGGAATGGCATCGACGGCATATACTTTAAAAGTTACCGGTTTATCCGATCGATTGGTTACAATTACTTCGTCGCTTTTTGTCTCCCCGGGTTTGAGGGAATACTTGATGGAGGTGTCAATTAGGCGACCGGGATTGGAGGGGTCGGGTCTCGAAAGGTCGAAGACATCGTTTCCCACGGCCAAAGCTAAAGCGCCGGGTAGAAGAGTTAAGAAGCATATACACATAATTAAGGTTATCTTTCGTATCCTCATCAAAACTTTCTCCTTAAAGGTCTCTTTTTACTTTGGTGTTAAATCTTTAGTTTGTTGTACTATTTTAAGCTCATCCGTTGCTCAGGAGCACACATTTACTTTATTGATACATATTTATATTTTATATCGTACTTCACGGCCCCATGGCGATAGTCTCGGTGATGGTGGCGGTGTAGGTACCGGCGTAAGTCTCGGCGGGAACGGCCAGACTCAGCTCCGGAGTTACCTCGTACATACCTATTCCATCTCCCGGCTCTGCCGATAGTAATTTCAGACCGGCTCCGGCCAGGCACCCCTGGTAAGCTGTCGGTTTATTGACATCATCGCCACTGATGGTTGTGACTGTGGGGACACTGCTGATATCAAAGCCGGTTGCCGAAATGGTTTTGGAGACGTCGCCGGTCTTTGTAAAATCGGTGGAAGATACTATTATATGCCAACCATCGGCGGCATCATTCTCGGCCGTTATGGTATCCAGTGAGCCCGTGGTACCCTTATCGGTGCCATCCAACGTCACCCCAACTAGAGTTACGTTGCCCTCAGTTGTAATGCTAAGTAGAGCCCAGGCCGCATTGGAGAGCAGAAGATTCAAGGAGCATATACACAAAATTAGAAATACCTTTACCATTCGCACAAGGAGGCTCCCTATTGTAAACTTCTTTCTCAGATTTCTGCCGACTCACGGCTCATCGTACTATTTTTAAGGTGCTTTTATCAAGAAAATTGGGCCAGAAAGGTTCTACTTAAGGTATCTTTCGGTACTTGGATAAAAAGGGAAGGAGGTTAATAATTCTCTCTTAGACCTTTATTAACCTCCTTCAGACCATATGCGTTTGAATTCTTACAGTGAAGCAATAGTCTCGGTAATCGTAGCAGTGTAGGTACCGGCGTAAGTCTCACCGGGAATGCCCAGATACAGGGCCGGCGCACAGGTATAGTTACCCATGCCGTCTCCCGCGGCTGCCGACAGAAGAGTGATGCCTCCTCCGTCTAAATATCCGGAGCCAGGCGTCGGTGCCGTGTTACCATAAACGGTGGTGACATCCGGAGCGCTACTGACCTTGAAATCGGTACCATTAGCAGCACTGTATGTGATGTCGATGGTGTGTGTGGCCACGGTATTTTCTACAAAATCGGTGGAGGCTACTGTCACAGTCCAGCCGGCACCGGTTCCCCTGGCGTCAATCGAGGTTAGGGTACCCAAATCGCCCGTGGTGCTTATGTCCGACCCGGTTAGGGTCTCACCGGTTACGCTTACGCCAGTTTGCGCTATACTTAAGACGTCGCCCGTGATAACCACGTCGCCCTGTGGGGTCTGCTCCGTTGCGGCAATGGCTATTCCTGCGCCATATACTGCCAAACTAAAAGCAACCGCTACCATCAAAAGTACATATAATTTTTTCTTGACCATTCTTTTCCACCTCCTTTTTTAGTATTTGCAGAGTATTTAGGTGTCAATTCTCTTTAGAGTTGAATCTAAAAGTTCATACTCTACAATATTTTGCATCGTCTTAAAGGGAAAAGTTAAAAAGTGACCAAAAGGTCAAATTGGTGAATCTTTTGATGAAGAACATATCCTCCTTTTGGAGGGCAACTACCATCAAGCCCAGTTTGTTCATCTGGGTTTGGCAGGGCGGCTATTTCTAACGCAAATATGTTGATGGAGTTCAGACCCTATTTTTCTGACAATTCTGCTTATGGGGTGGGGTGAAGTTTGCAGGAGTGCATTGCCTGTCCCTTTCCTTGCTGCAATGCATGTTTGTTTAAGTCTTCGCTTGTATTCTCCCGGTGTTTGTAAAGAAGCGCCGTTTTGCTTTATAAGTTTGAGCCAAAGATAGTTTACACGTGAAAAATTGAAGAAGAAGCAATAAGAATAGTGGGGCAAAAAAGACGACGTTCTTTTGACAAAAACCGTCTCCAATGCCGAGTTATGGTTTGTAAAGCTGCTGGTGAGGTGCAATAGCTTGTGCAGAGGGCTTATGAGCAATGTTCTCATAGACCTTGAGGTTGACAGTTCATCGTTTTGAGTCTTTTTTGACACAAATGCTTTCCCACGACTGCCCTGTGAATTCTCCTTTGTTTTTTCAGTTCGCCGGAGGCCAACCAGTTTTGCTGCTTAAGTTTGGGTAGTCAACGAATCTCAAAATACGGCCTTTTTTGTTTTTAAAGATCTTTGCGCTACGCCACTTCAAGCAACAAATCTAACACTTTCTCATCTACCGGATTATTGAAATATGCTCGCTTAAAAGTTCGAAGATAGTCCAATTAGGCCCACCAGCATAAAAGCAGGTGAGACGGTATTTATCGCCTCTTTTTTTATGAATAGGGAGGCTGTGCCTATCGTGCCTGTCGGCAGACACGATAGGCAGACGCGCAAACCAGAGCCTTAGAGCAACCCACAAAAATCAAATCCTAGGCAAACTTATCTACCACAGACGTTGCGGGTAGGACAATAAGCAAATAAAGCAAGTTTTTAAAGTCTTAAGCGTACCTCTCAGCCATATCCCCAATAATGGGAAGTTTCCATTTCTCCCCTTGGT
>JAUWKI010000011.1 GCA_030614255.1 Actinomycetes bacterium | reverse complement strand
CGGTAGGCACGGCGGTAGGCACGGTATAGAAAAATTTAAAATTGAAAACCAAGCCCTAAAAAATAAAATTCTAAAACGCTTTCAAAAACTTTCTTAATTTTTAATTATCGTTTTTATTTCTACATTCTCCATTTTTCATTTCTTCCATACTCCATACTCTATATTCTATACTCTATCAGCTACCTGCCATCTGCCATCTGCCAAATAGTTTCTTAGTCGGGAGTCGGCAGTTTGCCTGATACAGGAGCTGTGCTTTAGCCAGATTGCTGGTTTTACTATACTCCATACTCTATACTCTCTCTGCTCTATGCTCCGCGCTCTCCGCTTTTAACAATCTGCCATTTGCCATCAGCCATCAGCCATCTGCTACCTGCCATCAGCCACCTGCCATATGCTATTTGCTATAAGCTATCTGCCATCAGCTATCTTTATATATCCCCTAAATCTCCTATCAAAATCGTATCTCAAAAGCCGGACTTTTCGGCCACAGTTTACACATTTGAGCCCAATATCCATTCCGAGCTTTGTCACTTCCCATTCATTCGCGCCGCAAGGATGGGGTTTTTTAAGTTTTACTACATCTCCGATTTTTATGGATATGATTTCAACCATATATCCATCCTCTTGAAATACTTTTAACTAAGTCTTTTTTCATCAAATTAAATTATATCGCACTTAAACAAATTAAAAAGGCGCGGATTTAATCCGCGCCTTTTTAAGCTCGTTCCCATTCATTGCTAAAATCAAGCTTTCTCAACCTTACACAATAACGATTTGTAAGCAGGAAAACCTGAGATAGGATCCAAAACCTCATCGTCAGTTAAGACATTCACGTTGGCCGGATCGCTCCACCCATGCGGGACGTGAACTACTCGGGAATCAATTTCCTTGGTAAATTTGGCTTTTACTTCAATGCTACCCCGAGGCGTTTCAACAATCACCTTGTTACCATCTTCGATGTTTAACTCCTTCGCTTTCACAGGATTAATGTTTATAACAGGGTCCGGAACCATCTTCCGCAAAGATTCAATATTCCGCATCATCGTATGCATATATACGGGTATCCTCGCTCCTGAGGTTAGAACCAAGGGGTATTCCTCAGCCAAATCGGGCTTGCTTATGGGGCTCTCGTTGGGCTCTACAAAAGTTGGGAGAGGATCATATCCAAATTTCTCCAACTTCTCTGAGTAAATCTCAACTTTTTTCGAGGGTGTCTTGAATCCACCCTTCTCATATTTCTTATAACTTTTCTCGCTCAAAGCAATACCTAATGGCTCTTTCTTCAGTTTCTCGACCGTGATGTCCAGTGGTTTTAATCTGTGATCGAAAGCTTCTTCTACATTTTCCCAGGGGAAATATTCCTCATACCCCAACTTCTTACCCAATTTAAAAATGAACTTCCAATCGGGCCAACTTTCCTCGTATTCCGGTATTACCCTATCCAAAAACATTATTTTACCTCTTGTAACAAGGTCAGCTCGTTCAAAGAAGGTGGCAGCGGGTAGAACAATGTCAGCCAACTCAGCCGTCGGAGTCATAAAAAAGTCCATGACCACGACAAAGTCAAGCTTTTTAAGCGCCTTTTCCATTTTGTTGGCATTCGGACCAGTTAAAAGTGGATTGCCACCTACAACAACCATCGCCTTAATTAGATAGGGCTTCTCCGAAAGTATCGCCTCCGGCAAGTAGTTGGCTTGAGCTTGATGTCTAAATTCATAAAATAAGGGGTGCTCGGTTGAACCCACCGGCTTTATCTCCGGACGTTTTTTCTCAAGTGAGATATCAGCAAGCTTGGCCCCGCCTCCCACTAGACCCCCTCCTGCCACATCCAAATTGCCACAAATTGCTTGGAGTATGGCGATGGAGCGAATCATCTGAATGGTATTTGTGTGAAGATCGAGTGCGTTCCCTTGGCAAATGCAAGCAGGATTGTTGCTCGCATATATCCGAGCAGCTTCTCTAATCATATCGGCCGGAACCCAAGTTATCTCGGAAACCTTCTCTGGAGAATATCCCTTGACCAAATCAACAAGTTTATCGAAACCTACGGTCCAATTTTCCACAAATTCTTTGTCGTAGAGGTCCTCCGATATAATTATATTTAGCATGCCAAGCGCTAGGGCTCCGTCGGTACCCGGCCTAACCTGTAAATGCACGTCGGCCTCTTTTGTAAGTGGAATTTTTACGGGATCAATAACAATTAGCTTGGCTCCCCCTTCTTTGGCTTTTAGAATACTTTCCGCTGCCAAAGGATTTGAGGCCTCGGGATTACAACCCCAAACTATAACGCACTGAGTATTTTTATAATCAGGACTAGGGATACCGCCATAAGTCAGTTTATGGCCTATCAATTTGGCACCATGACATTGACTCCCTACCGACGAATATGTAGGAGTGCCAAAAGCATTGCAAAGTCTCTCCATGTAATACCTACTCTCCTGCGCCACCAACGCCTTCCCAAAGTGAAAATCCACAGCTTCGGCGCCGTACTCCTTTTTAATTCCATTTAACTTTTCGGCGATTGTATCCAGAGCTTCTTCCCAGGAAATCCTCTTCCAACTCCCGCCCTCTTTTTTCATAGGATACTTGAGACGGTCGGGCGCATAGACAAACTCTTTTAGGGAGAGGCCCATGGGACATAGATACCCTTTGCTTTTAAACTCCTTCCAACCTTCAAGTTTCTCAATTTTGTCACCTTTAACAGTGGCCGTCATGCCGCAGCGAGGACCACAGATTCTACACACCGTGTTGATTAGCTCCGTGGTGGCATTTTCTCCCACACCTTCGACTCCGCTTTTCGTCCCACAGCCAGTTATGAACCCGAGTCCACCACAACCGATGCCCAGCGCAGTCCACTCCATAAGAGTTAAAAATTGCGCTCTAGTAATTCCTCCCCTCTTTTTCATAAATTCCTCTTCCTTTAACATCTTTTTATCCTTCATACTCTTCTCACCTCTCTTGAATTAATGTTTCCTTTCTTAAGCCTTATTTAAACCATGAGGCTTAATTCTTATTGCTCCTTGAGTGCACACCTCCTCGCAAAGGCCACAGCCCACACAACTGTTCACATTTACCTTTGGTTTTAAGTCGGGAGGCATAATTTCTATTGCTTTACCAGAGAACGGACATGCGTAAAAACAAGCCGCGCATTTTCTTTTTCCCGTATGAGCCGAACAAATTGACTCATCCAACACAATCTCGCCTAGCTTCACCTTTTTTCGGACAACATCCTGGTCATCTTCAATTTTCTCTAAGGCCCCAGTGGGACAAACCCTCGTACAATTCATACAGAGAGTGCATCCTCTTTCTTTTGGAACAATAAAAGGAGTGCCGAGGGCTAGAAGACTTCCGGTATCAGCACATTTTATGGCCCCAACCGGGCAGACTTCCGCACATCTTAAGCACCGAATGCACTTGCTTAAAAACTGATTTTCTTCTACCGCTCCGGGTGGTCTTAATAAACCACTCTCGTAATAGCTGTTGAGCAATCGGATTTTTAATTCCTCACCGTAAACATCTTTCCCTAAAAACAGGAGGGAAATTCCCGCAGCCCCCAACGCCAAACTCCCGGTCTTTTTTAAAAAGTCTCTCCTCTTTATTTCCAAAGTTTTATCTCCTTTCACAAACATCAAACTTTCAAAACTATGGTTTCCCTTTTTTTCTTTTTAATAAGGAGAGGTTTATCCCGGGTTTTCCAAACTTGAATTTCAGAGCTTTCTTCGGACAGTTCGAATAACAAACTCCACAATTTGTGCATTCCATACCAACTTCGCCTTCGGCGGGATTCAACCCCAGCGGACAAACCTTTTTGCACTTTAGACAGCCATTACACTTATCCACATCATTTTGAATTTGAAGAATACGTCCCGAGCCCAGAAGAGAATAAAGAGCTCCACCGGGGCAAATATATTTGCACCACCATCTTCTCGAAAAAAACAATTCGAAGACAATCAGAAGAATTATTAAGCAAGCACCAATCCCAGCTCCGCGATAAGAAACAAGAGATGCAATTTCCCTTCCGATAACTGCGGGCGGATAGATTACAGGGAGCAATTGGATGCCAAATATGACAGACAATAAGAGACCTAGGCCGAGGACAAAATACTTATGTTTACGGCTAAAAATTACGTCTTCCAGACCCATGCCATTCTTCTTTTGCAAGAAAGACCGCAGCTTGGCATTCATCTCCATAATAAAATTGAACGGACAAATCCATCCGCAAAATATTCTTCCAAAAATGAGAGTAAAAATAAGAGGAATGATGCTACTTAATAAGACCAATGGGTAAATATGGCGTGTGGCAAAAATATGACTGGCGACGGCAAGTGGGTCCATTATGTTAAAACCAAGAATGTTTACAGACCATACGGAACTTCCAATTAGATTTACATCGGTAAGACCACCAATAACTCTATCAAAACACCAAAATACCGCCTTTAATTCCGGCCGCCCAACGGAGACTAGGCCCTCGCTTGATAGATTAATTCGATATGAACTCAAAAGAGGAATAAGAATTATTGAAAAAAACACTAAAGATTGAACGAGTTTTCGAAACGTTTGCAAAGTTTTTCTACTCATGCCATTCGCCTCTTAAAAATAAGGGGCTATTAAGCGAGATAAACATCGCTTAATAGCCCTCGGTTTTTCCGTGCTGGCCATTCCTCGTTAGATTATTCGTTTTTAATGCAGCCTACTTTTGCTTATCCTTACCTGTATGTAATCTTAAGATCAAAACCCGTAATTCTTCCATTCTTCTTTACAATGGTTAAAGAAGCGTACTCATTCTCAATAAAATCTCTCATGGAAACCACAAAACCATTCAAGGTCTTTTCATCCAGCTGATTGCAAAATTTATCGAACTCCTTGAATAAAACATCTAAATTGCTTTTATCCATTTTCAACAAATCACATCCAAAAATAAAAACAACTTTTAAAAACAAAAAGAAACCCATGATAAAATTCATGGATCTCCTTTGCAAAATCGGCAGGCATAAAAATTGCTTTTTATACCCTATCGCTTATCTCTCCCTGAGGGAGAAAATAAGTCGGAGATTATAAATATAATTTATCTTATTAATAATTATTGCTTATAAACAAAAAAAGTTTATCAGCTTTGTTTGAAAAAAACAAGTGATTTGTTGGGAAATTTTGATTTTCTTCAAGCATTGGGCTAAATCCTAAAAGGATTAATCATTGAGGGACGATGCGATGTATCCAAAGGAACGGACCTTGAGCCGAAATACTTTGCTCTATCGGTGAAGTTTAAAATTATGTTCATGAGGTTGTGGCCATCAATTCTCCCAAGACCACCACACAAACAAGTTCTTTCACCAAACTCTTTAACATCATCTACCCGAACTGTCTTTCCGAGAATTACAATTGGAACCGGCTCTCCGGAATGAATCAAGCTTCCCGAGCTGGGCGTGCTGTGATCCGATGTCACAACGATTAAAATATCATCATCAAATTCAGATAAGATTGAGCCAAAAGCCTCGTCGAGTTTTTCAATTACCTCTTTTTTGAAAACGGGTTTCTTTGTATGTGCTGCTTCGTCGGGAACTTTGGTATGAACGTGGACGAAATCGTAACCGTCTTCAAACACTTTCTTCGCCGCTTCAAGACGCCTTTTCATATCTTTATGGACATCTTCAAGATAGGGCAATTCGATAAAATCCATTCCAATTTCAGATGCCATACCTTTAAAGAGCACGCTCGAGGTAACCATCGCCGCTTTGAAACCGAACTTATCAGAGAAGGAAGTCAACCTTTTTCTTCTGGATGCCCACTTGGTAAGCAAGAAATTTAACGGGGGCAAACCCCGCTTAATCCTTTCGATATTGATTGGGTGGTCTTTCAATTTAAAGTAAACTTTTCTTAGATAAGTGTTTAACGCGTGGGCCGTAGCCTTAGCCTTTTCTTTGTCCTTAGCATCCAGCATCGGTTGAATTTTTATCACCGGCAAATCGTTGCAAAAGGGATCTGAATCGGTAATATCGGAGCTTACGCCACCGCTTAAAAAGATGATGCCCTGTCTTTTTGAGTTATAAACAAAGCGGATATTTACTCCTTCAATTTCATCGTCAAGAATATCTTTTGCAAGCTCTCGACAAACTTCCTCCTCGGCACCTATACCGCGACTTGCAATTTTCAAACAACCATTTTCTTCCGCAACGGAGGCAAAACTCGCTCTAAGAACAACGTCCTCAAAGTTTAAGTCGATCCCCTCCCCAACCGCTTCAAAGACTCCCCTCCCGGGAAATTCATCAAGAGAATATCCAAAGAGAACAAAATGAGCGGTATCGCTTCCAGGAGCAATGCCAGGAGAAAGGGAGTTTAACAAACCTGTTATGCCATGAGATGCTAACTTATTAAGGTTGGGGGTATGTGCGATTTCCAAAGGGGTTTTCCCATCAAGCTCGGGAGCCGGCCTATCACCTAAACCATCCAACGTAACAAAGAGAACCTTCATTTAAACTCCCGTCTAAAAGTTCTGATTCTAGCTTTCGAGAATCTTTCTAACCACTTTAATATAATCGACTTCTTTATCTTCTTTCCACAACTTTAAGACCTCTTTGGAGACGGGCACCGCAAATTCATCAAAATATCTTTTCAAATTATCTTCATCATATTCCACTTCGTCATCTAAAGCTCGATAATTACTACTTAACACACAATTCAACTGTCTTTTCCTCTGCCTCCAGCCCGAACCTATGAGAGACTCAATCTCATCATTTGATACAATCTCTTTTAAGGGAAACAAAAGTTTTACTCCCGCATAACTAAGCACCTCTTTGTAGGCATCAAGAGCCACAGGTAGCTGATTTATCTTTATACTTCCAGCATGAGATTTTCTCTCGCCGCTAATAATCTTATCCGCCCCAATGTGCCAGGCCAAAGGGACCCTAATTAAATGCATGTAGAGATGACAACCCAAACAAGAGGAACAGAAACCAAATCTCTTAAAAAGAACCGAAAGGAATCTACCGTTTAAAGCGTGCCACAAAGCAGGCTCACCTAGAGTAATTCGGTTCAAAACAAACTTTTCATGACCAGCGGAAAAACCCAAGTCGTCCAATCGTCCACGCAGATATTTCACGTTGTCCTCGAGAACTCCACGTTCTCCATATTCTGTTCCCGTATAGACAATAGTGGGTAGCACAGCGTCCAAATCGTTTTGTTCCGCTGCCTTTATAATCGCAGCTATGCTATCTCTTCCGGCAATTTCTCCAATCGCTAAACTCTTTGCTTTGGAAACTTCGTTCTTAAGCTGGTAGGATATATTTTTTTTGACGCTTTTCAGAAATTTGATCTCTCCCATCCTCCCGCCTTCAACAGCCAAAATATAATTTGAGTATAACCCAAACTTCTAATTTCAAAAATGATTTCCAAGTATCGATACGTTTATTTCTCTGACGATTTTTGCGAAGAATTTTTGGACTGAAGAAAAATCTCTCTTAAATAATTAAAAACTTATGAAAAGAGAGATTTTAATAGCGACCTCGTATGTTCAACTTCTTGCCTATCCGATAACTCGATAACCCACCAGTCGCAATCGGTCTCAAGCAAATGCTCAAGCATGGGTCCTATAAGGTTGAGGTCTTGTGGAACAATATGATGAGGTTCTTCTCTCTCATAAACATGCGCATTGGCTATGTGCGGAGCCATCAACTTAAGAAAATCTAAACCAATGAAACCATTTTTTGCATGAATACTGGAGTTTGCGTGTCCAAGATCGAAGGTAACCTTTGCTTCTGTAAGCTCAATTATTTTTTGGAAAAGTCCGGGGTCGCTGGTAAACCCTTTTTTTAAATTTTCCAAACAAACTGTAACTTCTTTATTTTTACCGTACTCTACCAGAGAATAAAGATTTTTCACGGCATTATTCCAGCTTACTTCCTCGGAGGTCTTTGACCATAAACCAATATGGACGGTCATAAAATGACCGCCAAACTCGCAAATCTTATCTACACAAAACTTGAAATTATCCAATGAATCTTCGGCTACATTTAGGTCAACATGGGCGAGCTCAACGTTTTCCATAAAGCAATGATAACGAACTTCTATGTCTTCATTCTCTCTCATAAGATTAAAAAACATTTGACCATCGCTCTTGAGCGCCAAGAGGCCTTTGGAATCAAAAGACCAATCGATGGCAGGATAATCATTTTCAATGGCATAATCCACTGTTTTACTAAGAACATTCATCGGTTTTGCACAAACGGCTATCTTCGGTTCCATAACCACCCTCAAAAAAATAAGCTGCCATAAAGCAGCTTAAATAATACTATAAATAATAAAAATGAATCAAATAAAATTTATTTATGGCTTCTTCTTTTATCGTTAAACAACCTCAATTGTTCCTACATTCCCACTTACAATCTCGCCAATAACCGCTCGAGTAGAAACATTTCGCCTCTTCAGCTCAGTTACTAAATCGTCACAACGGTCAGTGGGAACAGAAATCAGCAACCCTCCGGATGTTTGAGGGTCAAACAAAATATCTTGGTCAATTTCATTTATCTTTGAGTCAAACCGAACACGATTCCCAACATATTTACGGTTGGAACAAGCCCCGGCCGGGACCAAGCCCATCTTCGCAAACTCAAATACTCTCTCAAATTTAGGGATGGCATCAGCCCAAATAACGGCAGCGGTACCGCTCGCCAAAAGCATTTCCATAAGATGGCCCAAAAAACCAAAACCGGTTATATCGGTACAGGAATTGACCCCAACTTCCTTCATCGCCAAAGATGCGTCCTTGTTTAATGCCCTAATTGAATTAATTGCATCCATAATATCTTCTTCTTCAACAAGCTCCCCCTTCAATGCGGTGGCAAGTATGCCCATCCCAATGGGCTTAGTAAGAACCAATTTGTCCCCAATCTTTGCATTGGCGTTCGATATAAATTTGTCCGGATGGACCGCCCCTGTAACTGAAAAACCGAATTTCGGCTCCTTATCTTCGACGGTGTGCCCGCCTGCTACAATGGCACCTGATTCTTCAATCTTATCGCGACCTCCAAGAAGTATCTCTTTGAGCACATCCAAGCCAATTTCCGGATTAAACATGACCAGATTTAAAACAATTAAAGGCTCTCCGCCCATCGCGTATATATCACTTAAGGAATTTGCGGCAGCTATCTGACCAAAGAGATAGGGATCATTCACTATTGGGGTGAAGAAATCCACCGTCTGTACAATTGCAAGCTCATTGGTTAGCCGATAGACAGCGGCATCCTCAGCATCATCAATTCCTCTCAAAAGATTCTTATCTTTTTTGAAAGGAACGTCTTTAAGTATTGAGGCTAAGTCACACGGACTCAACTTTGCAGCTCAACCACTCTTTGTAGAATATTTGGTAAGTTTTACCTTTTTGGTCACTTTAATGCTCCTTAAAAAAATTTACTTATTAAAAGTATAACACTTTTTTTAAAATGCTACTTATGAAGAAAGTCGAAGTAAGCATTTAAATTAATTCATTTTGGTGATAAAATTTGCTTATCATGAATCTTAATTATTTTGAAACATTTATCATGGTAATTGAAAAAAGAAGCTTTTCCAAAACTGCAAAAGCAATGAATGTGTCTCAGCCCGCCATTAGCTTTCAGATACGGGCAATGGAAAAAGAGTATGGGCAGATACTTCTCGACAGATCAGGGAATAAAGCCAGACCCACTGAGACCGGAAAAATCTTTTATCGCTTTGCTAAAGATATGGTAAGAAACAATAATCTCCTAAAAGAATCCTTGAATAAATTAAAGAATGTAGTTGGTGGAAAACTTGCGCTTGGAGCAAGCACCACCCCGGGGGAATATTTAGTCCCCAAAATGTTGGGTCAATTCAAAAAGAAGTTCCCCGATGTGGAGCCCGAACTATTCATTGCAGACACGGATGATATCGTGGAGAAGCTTGCTAATCATGAGATAGACATCGCTTTCGTAGGTAGAAAAATCTCGGAAGATAACCTTGAAAGCAAAAAGTTTGCTTCGGATGAACTAATACTTATTACTCCCCCCCAACACCAACTTGCTAAGAAAAAAACTATTACCCTTAAAGAAACTATATCTTGCCCGTTGATTCTTCGTGAGAAAGGTTCCGCCACCCGAAAAACATTTGAAGACCTGCTAAAGAATCAAAACATTCCAGAAGAAAATCTTAATGTCACTATGGAGCTTGGGAGCATTCAAGCAATACTTGCTGCTGTTGAAGCAGACCTTGGAATTTCAATCATTTCGAAATTTGCAGCGGAGAGAGATTTATCTCTTGGGTCAATTAAAACGATTCCCTTTGCAAATATGCGTCTAACAAGAGATATTTACCTAATTTATAACAAGAATAGATTAATGACTAAGGCCCAAAAGGAATTCATTGATTTCGTACTCAACAGGTAACATTAGAGATGGTCTAAATTTATTATTTCGGCCAAGGAAAGATGCCTTCAAAACCCACGTGATTGCTCTTTAAAATCTTTTCAACTTCTTTTAAGTACTCGGTGAGAAATTTTATGGCAATCCCACAATTTGCGCTGGTAGAACGAGGGACTGGCACAACAGAAATCTTAATTTCTTTCTTTAAAACCTTTTCGGCCTTTAAAGCATGGTGAGTAGAGTAAAAAGTTACAACGGAATAATCGGACAACTAAGTTCTCCTTTTTTCGCTAATTTCATTAACTGCGTTTAAAAAATATTTAACTTCATCGCTTTTGTTTAAATAACTTAAACTTACGCGAACAGTTCCTTTTGGATAAGTTCCCATTGCTTGGTGAGCCCAGGGAGCACAGTGAAGCCCTACTCTTACCATAATATCGTACTTTTCATCAAGAATTTGCCCAACCTCCGAAGGCAAAAGTCCGCTCACGTTGAAAGAAATAACCGGCAACCGGCAATCTAACGTCATATTTCCAACCAGGTTTACACCATTAATTGCAGAAAGTCCGTCTATTAACTGCTTTATAAGTTCTTCCTCGCGAGAACGAATCTTTAATATTCCCTCAGCAAGCACAAATTTCACTCCTGCTGCCAAAGCAGCTAAGCCGGGTGTATTGGGCGTTCCGCTCTCAAGACAATCAGGCATAAAATCGGGTTGGATATCTTCTTCCGATTTGCTGCCCGTGCCACCTCTGACCAAAGGAAGCAAGTTTGTCCCCTCTTTAACATAAAGCCCGCCTGTCCCCTGCATACCAAAGAGAGACTTGTGTCCCGTAAAGGCGAGAAAATCGATATTCATTGCCTCAACATCGATGGGATAAACTCCGGCAGTTTGAGCGGAATCAACGAGAAATAACACGTTATTTTCCCGGGCAATTTTACCTATCTCGGCTACCGGAAAAATCACACCGGTCACGTTCGAGCCATGAAGAATGGCTATAAGTTTCGTGTTTGGCCTCATGGCTTTCTTAAAATCTATGGGGTCAACTTGACAAGTTTTTGGGTCAACCGGTACACGCGTAAGTTCAACACCCTGACTTTCAAGATACCGAAGGGGCCTCGCGATGGCATTATGCTCGATTGAACTGGTTATGACGTGATCCCCCTGTTTTAAGAACCCGAAAAGAGCCATATTTATGGCATAGGTCGCATTGTAAGTAAAGATTATTTTCAAGGGGTCTTCGATATTGAAAAGCTGCGCCACAGAAGCTCTAGCGTCATACAAAATTCGACCCGCCTCAACAGAGAGCCGATGACCTGAGCGGCCGGGATTTGCCCCCACTTGCTCAGTGAAAACCTTACATGCCTCAAGCATGCACGATGGCTTGGGGTATGAAGTTGCGGCATTGTCAAGATAAATCGACATGATTTTCCCCTCTAAACTGTAACTACTTTCGCGGCTTCATTGAAAGCATCGACTATATCATACATATTTGAGATGGTTCCAACGGCTATCTTCTCCTTTAAGCCAAAGTAGTCGAGACATGTCCCGCAGGCAAGAATTTGAACGCCCTTATCAAGCAGACAACGGAGGGCATCTAAAACCGGAGAACCTTCTGCAACCAGCTCAACTCCACCATTCATGAAAACGACTTTATCAAACCAGGGCTCGCTCTGGGAAAGCGTGTTGAAGAAGGCCTTCATCAAAACTTCGCCCAACTCATCGCTCCCTTTCCTAATCCTGCTACTATTTATGAAGATAACCGTCGATTTTCCCTTTTCAACCACCTTTTTGCAAACTTTGCTACCAGATTTGATATTTAGTCGCCAATAGCCCTCTTTTTTCTCATAGGAAACAGAGCAACCCAATTTTTCTGCCATCCTTCTAACATTATCTCGAGCAACGTCTCCGCTCACCAAGACCTCAATTTGCTCAGCACCCGCCTCAATCGCTTTCTTGGTCAAGATAACCGGTTGTGGACAAGCCAACCCTCTAACATCAACTTCTTTCATTTAAAACACCTCTTAAATTCCACAACAAAATCAGGAGAGGGCGCGCTAATAAAAAAGCCCTCCCCACATTTTACAACTATTTTGAATTTAAGCTTTTTCCCGATTTAAAGCTCCAACAGCAAGACAGATAATCAATCCACCAATAACCGCATATTTTGCAAAATCGGGCACGCCTTTGGGACTTGCCGCGAGCATGAAGTTGTGCGAAATAGCAGCGCCTATAATCATACCCAGAACTGCCACCGCGGAATCGGTGTTTCCGTTTCCGGCCAAAACCAATTGCCTAAGGGGGCAACCTCCTAAAAGAATCGAGCCCAAGCCAACCAAAGCCATCCCTAAGAAATTCCAGAGATGCACCGCGTGAGCGACTGGTTGTCCTTCAAATCCCAAATTAAAAGCAGGTGTATTTACCCCTGTAATACCTAAAACTCCAACCAAAATATTTCCAATCAATACAACAGCAAGAATAGCTATAAATCCCTTGATAAGATAACTGTCTTTTATCAACAACCAGTCCCGTGTACCGCCAGCCAGACATAGTCTAGACCTTTGTGCTAAATACCCGACCAAAAGTCCCGCGATTAAAGCAAGAGCAACGGCTGCGTGCTGAGCGCCGGGGCCTTCCGCGCTAAAGAAGATGGGGCCACCCGCATCAGGATTAAAAACAGGAGCAAGTATGAGTAAAAGTAAAAGACCGACCATAACGATGGGAAGAACCCATGCGCTAAAAGTTCGCTGCTCGCGAGCTCTTCCAAGATCAAACCCTGATTTTAAGAAATAAACGCCAACTGCAATTCCGGCGATGAAACCGATGAGCGCCACAAGAGCATTCAGGTCACCTCCGCCGAGGCGAATCATCATCCTCAAAGGACAACCGAGAAAAACAAGGGCTCCAACCATTACAAGGATTCCTAGAAAAAAACGGGTAATGGTAGAGGAGCCACCTTCAGGGCGAAATTCCTTGCCGACATACCCGGCAATAAAAGCCCCTAAGACTATACCCAAAATTTCCGGGCGGATGTACTGAACAACTGCGGCCCGATGAAGTCCCAGAGCTCCGGCGATGTCGCGCTCAAAACAAGCGATACAAAAGCCCATGTTTAAAGGATTGCCAAACAGAACAAGAAGAACTGCCAAAAGACCAACAACGGCTCCTGAGAGCCAAATGAGTATATTTTCTTTTTTCACGTGCTTAATCCCCCTTTTTACATTTCAAGCGAAATTCATCTTCCAACATTTCGACTTTAACTGAGTATCCGTTGCTCTCAGCCACTCGCGTAACGTTCTTTTTCGAAACCTGGCTATCTACCAAAACTATGATTTCTTCGTTTGGATTTTTAGTAATTGCTTCTTTGGTTTTTAAAACCGGCAAAGGACACGAAAGCCCTCTGGCATCAACCTCCACTGCCATCGTCCCACCTCCTCTAGTCTTTGAGTTCTCATAACTAAAATTTATAATTTTTATAAGATATGTTTAACACAAGGAGTTCTATGGGTCAAGAAAAAATAGAAATCTTTCAAGGAAAAGGGAAGAGAAATATTGTACGCAAAAAATCATAATAAGAAGATGGGTTTAATTAAACATAGGAAGGATATCATTAGTCCAACATTAGCTTTGTTTTTTATTTAAGAGTGGCCAGGTAACGGTCAATCTCTAATGTTGCTTTTCTACCTGTTCCCATGGCTGAAATTACAGTTGCGGAACCGGTGACAATGTCGCCTCCAGCAAAGATGCCTTCCTTGCTGGTTACACAGTTTTGATCCGTGGCGATATATCCTTCTTTGTAAAGTTTAAGTCCCGGAGTTGCCTTAGGCAACAAAGGATTAGCCTTTGCTCCAATAGCGACAATCACAACATCCACAGCCAAAAGAAACTCAGAACCTTCCTTGATAACCGGCTTTCTTCTGCCCGAATTATCTAACTCGCCCAGTCTAGTCTCAACACACTCTGCCGCCGATACCCGGCCTTCAATACCAATAAACCTTTTTGGGGTAGCCAAAATTCTAAAATCTATCCCCTCTTCTTTTGCATGTTGAACTTCTTCTTTACGCGCGGGCATATCTTCTTTGGCACGCCGATAAAGAAGATACACTTTTTTTGCCCCAAGACGAAGAGCCGTTCGGGCGGAATCCATCGCCACATTCCCGCCACCAACAACCACTACATTCTCTCCTTTTTTTATCGGGGTATCATATTTCGGGAAAAGATAGGCCTTCATTAAATTAACGCGTGTCAAAAATTCGTTGGCGGAATAAATGCCATTAAAATTCTCTCCTGGGACCTTCAAGAATCGTGGAAGACCAGCGCCCACCCCTATAAAAATAGCATCATACCCTTCGTAAAATAACTCATCTATGGTTGTTATTTTACCGACAACCATATTCGTCTTAATTTCGACCCCCAGCTTCTTGATATAGCTTATCTCCGATTCAACTACCGCCTTCGGCAATCTAAACTCCGGGATTCCGTATAAGAGAACACCGCCCGGCTTATGAAGAGCTTCAAAAATAGTAACCTTGTGACCCAACTTAGCTAAATCTCCCGCACAAGTTAGACCAGCTGGTCCCGAGCCCACTACAGCAACTTTTTTATCTGTCGGTTCCTTCTTTTTTGGCAAAGATATTTTTCCGGATTCTCTTTCATAATCGGCGACGAATCTCTCAAGACGACCAATCGCAACCGGTTCTCCTTTTTTTCCTAGAGTACATAATTTCTCACATTGATTTTCCTGCGGACAAACTCGGCCACAGACTGTGGGAAGACAATTTTTTTCTTTAATCTTGTTGATAGCCCCTCTGAAGTTTCCCTCTTTAATTAACTTTATGAACGAAGGAATACTGATTCCAACTGGGCAGCCTTGTATGCATGGTGCCAACTTGCACTGTAAACACCGACTCGCTTCGGCAACCGCTTGCTCAGCGGTATACCCTAAAGTAACCTCATTAAAATTTGAAACTCGCTCTTTAGGAGTTTGCTCACTTACCGGAATGCGACTTGGGACTTGCTTGTTATTCTGCTCCAACCTGTCAATTACCTTCTCTCTTTTTGTGCTTCTTGCATCTACACTCGACCCTTTTAACATCGTGCAGCTCAAGTGATAAACTTTCTTCCTCTAAATACATCCTTTGCCTGTTTATCAACTCGTCGAAATCAACCAGGTGACCATCGAACTCAGGGCCGTCAACACAGCAAAATTTCGTTTCCCCGCCAACTGTAACCCGGCAAGAGCCACACATTCCGGTCCCGTCAACCATTATTGAATTAAGACTAACTACTGTCTTTATTTTATGAGGTTCTGTTGTCTTACAAACAAACTTCATCATTATTACCGGGCCGATTGCAACAACCCGACTTATATCGCAACCGCCTTCGATAAGTTCTTTAAGAATATCCGTACATACTCCACATCTTCCCTTGCTCCCATCATCAGTCATGATGAAAAATTCATCGCTTATCAAGGAAAGCTCCTCTTCCAAAATCAGCAACTCTTCGCTTCTTGCCCCCAAAATGGTAATTATCTTATTGCCAACTCCTTTGAGCACCCGAGCCACGGGAAGAATGACCGCTGCCCCAACCCCACCCGCAACACAGACAACTGTGCCAAAGTTTTTAATTTCAGATGGTTTACCTAGAGGCCCAACAACATCCGCTATGCAATCTCCACAAGAAAGTGAAGCGAGTTGCTGAGTGGTCTTTCCAACCTCCTGAAGGACGAGAGAAATGCTGGATTTCTTCTCATCAAAATCACAGATGGTTAAAGGGATACGTTCACCCTGCTCATCTAGACGCAGAATTACAAACTGCCCTGCTTTAGCTTTTCGCGCTATTTTTGGAGCTTCAATTTCAAAACGGAAAATCGAAAGCGCGAGTTTCTCCTTGTCTAAAATTTTAAACATTCAAACAGCTCCTATTAAATAAAGTTAACTCCAAATATTTACGATATGACAGAAAAAGTCAACACGAGATTGCTTCGCCCCGATGAAATATCGGAATTCGCTTGCCTGCCGGTAGGATTGAAATACCAAAAAACTTTAGATGCTTTTCTTAAATGAGAGGAAGTTTTCCCAATTTGTAGAAATCTTAAATATAGCTTATTTTAAATTTGAAAGGAGGTAAAAAATGAAAAGAATTTTAGCATTACTCACAATCTTCACCTTGTTAATTTCTTTGGTCCTGATAGCAGGATGCGCAAAAAAGACTACAACCATAAAAACAGAAGAAGGAGAAGTTAAAATAGAGAGCGAAGCCGATGGAGGAAAAGTTACAATAGAGAGCGATGAGGGTGAAAAAGTAGAAATTGAAACGGGAGCCAAGATACCAGATAACTGGCCAAGCGATATGCCCGTCTATCCAGATGCGGAGATTCAAGGAAGCGTGGGTATTGCGGGGGAAGCCGGCGCAGAAGACTTAACGGTTGTTCTGATAACCCAAGATTCCGTTGACCAAGTTAAAGACTACTATAAGAAGTTATATGAAATTCCGAACCCCGCTTTGAAAAAATCGATACATTTGGTAAAATATTTTAAGGTCGAAACATAGACTATTTAAAAAATAAGGAGGTTATAAATCATGATGAAAATGAACATAAAAACTTTTGGAATACTGGCACTCTTAGCAGTGCTGATAGTTGGAGTTGTTTTGATAAGTGGATGTGGAGGAGCGTCTGAAAAACCAGAGACACCGACTGAACGACCTGTAACACAACCTATAGAAGAAACTACAACGCCACCAAGTGACGAATCGTTAAGCGATGTTTTGGCTAAGGCAGTAGGCATAGGTTCAGTCAAATACGACATGGTGATAACAATCCCCGGAGAGCCATCAGTGACATCCACGGTATGGATGAAAGGGCATAATATGAGGACGGAAATGACTGTGGAAGGGCAGACTATGATTATGATAATGAATGGAGATAAACAAGAGGCGTATACATATTTTCCTGATGAGAATATGGCAACAAAAATTGATTTCAGCCAGGCTACGGAATCAGCCACAGAGAAATCAGCCACAGAAGAAGTTGGTTCTATTGAGGCCTATAACCCAACGGGCATTGGCACTGAAACAATAGATGGAAAGCTCTGCACCGTCGTTGAATATGCTTCCCCCGAGGGTAAGGCAAAGATGTGGATATGGCTAGAGCACGGGTTTCCTATCCGAACGGAAATAACGACACCTGAGGGTACAGGGAGGACGGACTGGAGGAACATTGAATTCGTTGACATTCCCGACAACATGTTTGAATTACCTGCGGGTGTAGAAATAATGGAGATACCTGCTGGCATACCTGGCATGCCCGGGGATGTATAGTAGTGGAAGAACTGGTTGATTTAGGTACAAAATGAACATGAAAAAATTAGGGATGCTGGCACTCTTAGCAGTAATGATAATTGCAGTTGTGCTGATAAGTGGATGTGTAGGTCCTGTTGAAGATGCTCCAGTGAAAGAAGAAGGGGAAGTAGCAATACCAGCAGAAGGCCCTCCAGCTTCAGATGTTGCGGGAGAGGACATTCCAGATGTGCCCCGTTATCCAGGCTCAGTACGGACGGATTATTTACGTGAGGGGCTGATACTATATGTAACATCAGCGAGTATTGACGAAGTTTTGGCTTTCTATGAAAAAGAACTTCCTGCAAATGGCTGGACAGTTTTTGGTAGAGGGCAAGTAGATTATTCAATTGTGATAGGGGCAGATAAAGGGAATAGAGAATTGATGGTTGAGTGCTCTCGCAGTGAAGAACATGCAGAGGCAGGGGGGGTATATTTACTATGGCCCAAATTACACAACGTACCTCATTATAGAAAACTGAATTTGAAAAAAAGAAGACAAGTTTGTCAGGTTTCATACAATGCAGTCACTGGTGACATTTCTGGCACTATTCGTGATATCAATGATAGCAACGGTCGTTGTAATGATCCTGTATATCGGATGGATGATATCAATTTTAATAACGTCTTTGGGGTTAATTCTTTGGCTGGTGGTGTTAATGTATAAGGCGTTCAAGGGAGAAAGATTTAAGCTGCCCGTGGCGGGTAATTTTACTGAGAAACAAATCAGCAAATAAAATAGCAAAGGTTCGGAACTCGGCGGTTGCTACGCAACCTTGCCTTACCTTCAGCTCGGTCATATAATATGGGCTATACGGCTCATTTCGTCCACCCAAGTTTCGGCTGCGCCGAAACTTCGTAAAGCCCGAATACGGAATTGCCCGCAAACGGGTGGACCGTTGAAGAATCGGCCACCATTTCCAGCGAGGGAGAAACTTCCGTTATCTTTATTATCACAAAGGGCTCCCGTAACGGGACGGTCACGTTTGGAACATCCGATGAGGAAGTTACCATCACTATAGGTGTTTATAGCGAATAAAGAAATTTTTAAATCTTCTTGCTCAGATACTATCATCAGACCAGTATCTAGGAAACTGGGGTGGTTCCTGTTTGCTCAACTTCCCACTTACCGCATCGACCACCCCAGCAAGCAAGAACTTCTTCTTCAACCTCTATCTTCACTATTTCACAGTTATTTGAGCATCCCTTGCAGTAAAAACTGCTCGTCTTAAATTCTATATCAGAAGTGGAAAAACCTTTAAAGGATGATTTGGCTTTTTCTCTCATCTTTTCTTTTGCCAAGAGAGAGGCACCTATTGCTCCCATGACGCTATAATGCTTGGGAATTATTGTCTCTGTCTCCAATACTTCTTCAAAGGCCTTTTTAATTCCAAGATTTGCCGCAACGCCACCCTGGAAAACAATAGGGGAAAGCAATTCTTTACCTTTTGCAATATTATTCAAGTAATTTCTGACGAGAGATTGACAAAGACCATAAATGATGTCCTCAGTATGGTAACCCATCTGTTGTTTGTGTATCATGTCAGATTCTGCAAAGACCGTACACCGCCCCGCAATCTGTGCAGGAGCTTCAGACCTAAGAGCATAAGCGCCAAATTCCTCAATTGGAATACCAATCCTTGCAGCCTGATGGTCAAGAAAAGAACCCGTGCCTGCGGCACAAACCGTATTCATCGCAAAGTCCACGACGACCCCTTCGCGAAGGATTATGATTTTTGAATCCTGCCCCCCTATCTCGAGCACCGTCTGGACATCCGGCACAAAATGGCTTGCCGCAACCGCATGCGCGGTTATCTCATTCTT
Organism: Actinomycetes bacterium; assembly: GCA_030614255.1. Taxonomy (GTDB): domain Bacteria; phylum Actinomycetota; class Aquicultoria; order UBA3085; family Oleimmundimicrobiaceae; genus JAUSCH01. Next base: position 19,952 of record JAUWKI010000011.1, on the reverse strand, counting down.
TATTACATCGGCCCCAACGATAACTCCACTAAGATATCTGGCACTTCCCGTAGTGCCGGCACCTTCTATATCGATTTTGGACGGCAAAAGCTCTTTGAGTTCACGAAGCCCTTCCTGAACCGCCCGAATGGGTTCACCCATGGTTCTTCGATAAATATAGGAAACCACATTAGTTTTTTCATCGATAACTACCAAATTGGTGCTCACAGAACCAACATCAACACCAAGATATCCAATCATAGTTAATCACCTCTGTTTAGTTGGTAGTCGATAGTGGGGAGTCGGTAGTTTGTTGGCTGGTTTGTTTGTTTTTTTATACTCTAAACTCACCACTCTATACTCTATTAACTAACAACCGATAGTTTTTTCTTTCTTCTATTCCAAAGTAAATCCATGAAAGCTTCAAGACGAGTAACTATGCCGGCTCTTCCAGTTTGCTCATCAATGACCAGTGTCAGCACAGGAATGTCCAAATCTTTATAAACTCTTGGCAATATGCTTTTTGCAATTATCTCTGGCATGCATGTAAAGGGTAAAAGTTGAATAATTCCGTCGAATCCCTCTTCAGCAAATTTCACAACGTGCCCAACCGTTGCCTGGCCTTCCCCTCCTACAAAATGCGAAAGATAGGGCTTTGCGGCTTTTTTAATTTCGTCACTATTTATGCCCATTACGGGATTATTTTTTGAAGGACTAATCCAATCAGTTAAATAAACGGGGCGCTCTAGATAAATTGCCTTCTGTCCCAAATACTTCTCAATATCAAAATTTATATAAGGCTCCAGGAGAACATAAAACTCTCCAACTATACCGATTTTTAACGCTCGTCTTGTGTGATCTTTCTCCACTTTGTTTATTAAAGATAAGGCCTCTTCCCTCGCTTCTCTTATTTCGAGAGACGTTACGGCTTGCTCGAGAACTGTTAGAGCTTTCTTGCGAGCGACTGTGGTATCATCAAAATTTCTTTCAAAGGCTCTTGTTTTTAAAGTTTCTCTCTCAACCTCATCGATTGCAACAGCTTTTTTCCATCCTACACGCACCGCGTGAAAAATTTGTATAAGTGACTTCTTCGGAGCAATTTTCTTACATTTTTTGATGAAGTCTTTTATGTCAGTCATAGGTGGTTCAAGCACAATCATCTCAAAATCGTATCCGATATCATGCAATATCTTGTTTTGGACCTCCGCGTAAAAACCGAAGCGGCAAGGGCCAGTGCCCCCCACCATAATTATAGTGTCCGCCCCTGCTTCAAGTCCCTCAATGAGGTTGCCTATTGTAACCTTTAGCGGAAAACATGCAAACTCCGGTGCATGCTTAACTCCCAAATTAACTGTTTTAGTGGTAGTTTTGGGAGGGACGACAAAATCAACATCAAGGCGAGAAAAAAGGTCTGAAAGAACGATATCCAAGGTCCCCATGTGCGGAAATGTTATTTTCATAATCTTCCTACCTTGTTGCGTGTTATCATATCCGTAAACGCTTCGAGGCGCGTAACTAACCCAGCTTCACCGCTATGTTCGTCAATTACAATGGGCATAATGGGGACCGAAAAACCCTGCTTTCTAGCCTCATGCTCAATAAGAATCTGAATTAGAGAATCGGGGCCACAGGCAAAGGAAAGCACGTAAATTATTCCATCGACAGATTTCGTATCTAGCCAGTGAAAAACCGCTCCGACAACATCCTTTTCATAAGTCCAAAACAGTTTTTTTTGTAGATTCGACACTATTTCATCGATTATTTCGGGAGCTATCATCTCCGCGGTCAAAACCTTTATGTCCCTTCTTTTTAAGCGCTCAATAAGATTCATGTTCACGTAAGAATCGAAAATATTATATGGATGGCCCACAACACCGATATGAAGCGACCCCTTGGGAGTAGGCGACAATCTTCCCGTCAGCGCCTCATTAAGTAAATAGCCGTCTTGCATAAGGCCCTCAAAATTTCTGAGCTTATTCAGACCTTTGTAAAAAGCAGAAATTATCTTATAAAAATTCTTGGTGAAATAACCGCCCAATTCAAAGATTGAACAACAAAATTCTCGCAAGCCCAGTTTGAGATTAAATGTGGGGGAAATAATGTGCGGCAAATCTACATCGAGTGCCCGTATCATATCGGGCAAACCTAAAAACTTCGGACACGTATAAGCCCCGCCTTCAACGCTTACAACCCTGGGAATAAAAAGTGCATCTACCTTATCCTTAAGTGAAAGAACGTGCCCATAAAAAACCTTTACGGGCAAACAAACTTCATTTTCGGCCGCTCCCGTGCCAAGATTCAAAATCCTTTTGTTCGTTCGAGGAGATAATACTACTTCTGCACCAAGTTCAGAGAGAAAAGTATCCCAGAGAGGAAAATACTTATAATATAGTAATGCTCGCGGCACTCCTACCTTCATGATTGCCCCCCCCTTAATTTAGTGGGAACAAATTAAATTATAACCTTAATTTAGATAAATGAACAACGAAAATCGCCCCAACAGATAAAATTTGCTATCATTACAAAAAATGAATCGATGGAGAAAATGAAACTAAGAAGAGTTTTCGAAATAATTGCATTAATTGGAATCATAATCCTCGTAAGCTGGGTTTGGATAGCAAAAGAACGAGCTTATGTTAACAACCCCTACATCAAAGAAGATACCGTAATGGATACATATGTAACTATAAAGGCCTATGGAGAGAGCAACGGTAAGGTTGAAAGAGCGGTCGATAAGGCAATGATGGAGATTAAACGAATTGATAGCTCGATGAATTTCTATGATGAAAAAAGCGAAATTTCAAAGATAAATAACGCAGTGAGAGAGAAACCTGTAAAAATTTCGGATGACATGATTGAAATAATATCCCTTTCCTTAGCTTATGCAGGCAAAACCAGTGGTACCTTCGACCCAACAATTGGCGTGCTAACCGACCTATGGAACTTTGGGAAGGAAAAAATGCCTACCGAATCCGAAATGGAAGTAAGTTTACCTTTAGTAGACTATCGCTTCGTTGAATTAAATAAGGATGAGAATGCTATCTCTTTTCTAAAAGATGGTATGAAGATGGACTTTGGCGGAGTAGCAAAAGGTTATGCCGTAGATAGAGCCATGGATATACTGGAAAAAGAAGGGGTAACCGGCGCTCTTATCACAACAGGAAGCACAACTAAGGTGATGGGATTTAAGGCGAGAAACAGTCTTTGGAAAATTGGGATTCAGCACCCTCGCTCAAGCGAAACTGAAGAAAACCTGATGGGTAAGATATCTACAACAAATAAAAGCATAAGCACATCGGGAGATTACCAGCAATATTTCATAAAAGACAAGGTACGTTACCATCATATTCTAAATCCAGCGACGGGAATACCTGTAAGCGAATGTATAAGCGTTACCATAATAACTAATCTTGGCGCCGCCGAAGCAGATATTTTATCCACCGCGATATTCGTAATGGGATATCCCAAAGGAATGGACTTCATAAAAGAAAATAATGAGATTGAAGGAATAGTAGTTACTTCAGATGGTGCCGTCCATGTTTCCCCGGGGCTTAGAGAGAAAATCGAGGATTTAAAAGCACGAATTGAAGTCTAATTAGTCTCTTAGTGGAGAGTGGGGAGTCGGTAGTAAAATATAGTAGATAGCATTTGGCTGATGGCAGATGGCAGATAGCATATAGAGTATGGAGCGGAGAGCTTGGAGTTGGAAAAATAAGCAAACCAGCCAACTAACCAACAAACTAACTAACTAGCCAACCAGCAAACTATAAACTACCGACTCCTAACTAAGAAACTCCCGACTAACAGGGTATGTATAGGGGAAAGAGTAGAGTTAAACACGGAGACGTAGTTACGTGGCCACATAGAGACATAGTTAAAAGTGTAGAGCGTGGAGCACGGAGCGGAGAGTTTAGAGTATGAAAAAACAAACAAGCTAAAGCACAGCTCTCGCCAGATGCTGGTCTGTATCAGATATCGGGCAAATTCCCTGCTCATGACCATAGACCACTGACTCAAAATAAAGATTAGTGAAAAATACAGAAAAACATAAAGGAGAGGGATTTTATCCCTCTCCTTTTTTAAATCTTAAGCGTACCTCTCAGCCATATCCCCAATAATGGGAAGTTTCCATTTCTCCCCCGAATATGCTTTAACCATAAGCATAATCCAGAGAATAAGGAAACCAATGCTGAGCAAGGGACTGACCACTAAAAAAAGTAGCCCAAAGATATCAACAATAGCTGTAAGAATTCCAAGAATAATATTTGAAGCAATCATAATCACAATACATGCTACGCTGAGAAGTATAGACTGCATAGCGTGGAACCGCACATACTTGTCTTCCTTCTCGATAAGAAAGAATATAAGCCCGCTAACCCAACCAAAAAGATAAGAAAGCAAAGCTGCTATCTTTGGGTCCATACCCGTACTCGAAGTTTGTGGAGGGGGAGCAACTGGTCCTTGTTCCATCTCTTTCACCTCCTTCTCAAAGTTATAATCAACCTCATTGTTATAATTACCTTTTCGTCAATTAAGGCAAATTCCTTTAATTTAAATAGTTTCTCACAGCCATCAGCCCATCAGTTGGGAGTTTGCCTGATATCTGATACAGACCAGCATCTGGCGAGAGCTGTGCTTGCAGCCCCGACCGTGTCTACCGGCAGGCAGGGGTAGAGGGGAAAGTTGAATATGGAATATAGAGTATGGAGAAAGTCAAAAATCAACCGCTTCGCTAGTCAAGAGTCATTAGTTCTTCTAACCGGGGGGTTGTTCGTGGGCGACCCTCCACCTGCCCGCCAATGCCTAACGGCATAATAGGCGTAGGCAGGTGGGGAGGTGGGCGAGCATATGAGAGTGCTGACAAACAATCGACGAGGCGGGGTTTCGACCGAAGCTATCTCTTGCTTTTAGTTTTTAACACCCCGTGGGCCGGGGGGACAGCAACCCTCCAGAGGCGGGCGCAAGCAGAGTCTCCAGTGAGAGCCACAAAAAAAGAAGTTTTTCGTAATGAGAGAGCCGACTGAGTGGGTGCACACCATGCCTACCAGCGGCCAAGCTAACCTTTCTTTTTCTTGGAAAAAGTAAGTTCGCCGTCTTTTAGGCCAACCTTGACAACATCACCCTCGTTAAACTTGCCTCGAATGATCTCTGAGGAAATAGGGTTCTCAACAAGCCGTTGAATCGCCCTATGTAGAGGGCGGGCTCCCAACAGAGGGTCGTAGCCCTCTTTGGCCAGAAGCTCTTTGGCATCTTTCGTAATCTCTATATCCATATCACGCTCTTTAAGTTGCTGACGCAGCTGTTCGAACATCAAATCGACGATTGCGAGGATTTCCTTTTGAGTTAGTTGATGGAAAACGATTACCTCATCTATACGATTAAGAAATTCCGGGCGGAAACTCTTCTTCAACTCACCTATTATTGCCTTCTTCATTTCTTCGTAAGACTGTACCTCTTCCTGCTCGCCTGCAAACCCCAGGCCACGACCTTTTTGAATAAGGCGTGCCCCGATATTTGAGGTCATTATTATCACCGTGTTTTTAAAATTGACAGTGCGACCCTGGGCATCGGTCAAACGCCCATCATCCAATATCTGAAGAAGAATATTAAATATATCGTAGTGCGCCTTCTCAATTTCATCAAGCAAAATAACCGAATAAGGCCGACGTCTTACTGCTTCTGTTAATTGACCGCCCTCCTCATAACCAATATAACCCGGTGGTGCGCCAACAAGTCTTGAAACAGTGTGCTTCTCTTGATATTCAGACATATCAATTCTTATAAGAGCATTCTCATCGTCAAAAAGAAATTCGGCTAAGGCCTTGCTTAGCTCGGTCTTTCCAACACCGGTTGGCCCAAGGAAAATAAATGAACCGATGGGAAGTTTTGGACTCTTAAGGCCTGCTCTCGCTCGTCTAATAGCCTCCGAAATGCATCTCACGGCTTCATCTTGACCGATAACCCTCTGGTGAATTTCTTCTTCCATTCTAATTAATTTTTCCATCTCATCTTCCATCATTCTCGTCACAGGAATACCCGTCCAGCTAAACACAATCTCAGCTATATGCTCCGCGTTTACCGTAGCGCTCTTAAGGCCCTTCCCGGTTAACCACTTTTCCTTTTTTTCAGTCAGTTCCTTTTGAATTTCATCCGTCTCATCCCTTATTTTGGCTGCTTTCTCATACTCCCTCGATTGAACAGCCGCCTCCCCCTCTTTGGTCAACTCCACAAACTTATTTTCCAACTTGCGCAAATCGGGTGGAAGCATTATCGATTCAAGTCTCAGTTTTGAAGCAGCCTCATCGACAAGATCGACTGCTTTATCGGGCAAGAATCTATCGGCTACATAACGATGAGAAAGTTTGGCTGCTGCTTCCAATGCATCGTCACTTATTTTTATCCTATGATGAGTTTCATATCTGTCCCTTAACCCCTTAAGTATCTCGATGGTCTGCTCAACAGTAGGTTCGTTGACCATCACCGGCTGGAATCTGCGTTCCAAAGCAGCATCTTTTTCAACATGTTTCCTGAATTCATCGAGAGTCGTTGCGCCCACACACTGTAACTCACCACGCGCAAGCGCCGGTTTTAGCATGCTCGAAGCATCCAAAGCTCCTTCAGCAGCACCCGCTCCAATAACGTTATGGAGTTCGTCGATGAATAGAATTATCTCCCCTGACGCCTTCTTTATTTCGTCTATTACACCTTTTAAGCGCTCCTCAAATTCGCCTCTATATTTAGCACCGGCGACCAAGCTACCGAGGTCAAGAGCAACAACTTGCTTTTCTTTTAAAAGCTCAGGCACCTCGTTGTTAACAATTTTTTGAGCCAATCCCTCAATTATCGCGGTCTTACCAACCCCGGGCTCACCAATTAAGACAGGATTATTTTTGGTCCTTCGAGAAAGAATCTGGATAACTCTTTTAATCTCTTCATCTCTACCTATTACAGGATCTAACTTACCTTCTTTTGCAAGTTCGGTAAGGTCTCTGCTATATTTTTTAAGCATCTTTTTTGGGGAACTAAGAACCTCATCACTCATCCCACCCTGTCGTATCTGCCGCAAGGCCCCATATATTTTATCTTCAGTAAAACCGAGTTCATTTAAGACTACGGCCCCAGCACCTTCGCCCTCCTTTAAAACCCCCAGAAGCAGATGCTCCGTACCGATATAATTGTCCCCAAGTTTTTTGGCTTCCTCGGTTGCAACATCAACCGCTTTTTTAAGTCTCGGCGTAAGAAGAATTTGTTCGACAAAACTCTGTGATTTTTCTTTGCGTCTCAATTCAACCACATCATTTATTCTTATTCTTGCCTCGCCGATATCGGTTCCTAAGAGCGAAAAGATTTGAGATATGATTCCGTCAGTTTGAGCAAAAAGTCCGAGCAATAAATGCTCCGTGCCCATCTGATTTTGGTTGGTTCGTCGCAAAGCATCTTGCGCTACCGCGATAGCTTCACGCGCTTTTTCGGTAAATTGTTCAAACATTTGTATCACCCCCACTATCCCTTTTGCCTCATGATTTTTCCTTTTGGAATAAGAACAATCTCTTTTTTGTATTTTTTATGCACTTTTTCAATCTCGCATTCCATTTCCTTCTGCGTCTCATCAAAATGTCTTTCCATCTCGCTAATTTTTTTCCGCAGCTGACCCAAGTCGACATTTAAATCAAAAATCATCTTCACACCCGCAAGATTTATGCCAAAAGCCTGGGTCAGTTTCTGGATATACTTCAACCTATCTATATCTTCATCCGAATAGAGCCGCGTGCTACCAATGCTCCTGCTTGGGTAGATTAACTCTTTTTGCTCATACATTCTTAGGGTTTGCGGATGCATCCCCGCAAGCTTAGCCGCCACACTTATCATATAAAGACCTTTTCCCTCTTTCTTCACCATCATTTCGTCCCTCATTTAAGCAATGTGTTTACATGAACTTTTCCAGGTGTCCTCTTGGACTGTCTCCATATTTTTCCGCAAATATTTTCAAAAGCTTCTTCTCTTCGCTGTTAAGTTTCTTTGGAACAATCACTTTAACCTTTATCAACATATCACCTTTGCCCAATCCCTTAAGTCGGGGAGCCCCTTTGCCCTTCAATCTAAAAATCTGGCCATCTTGGGTCCCTGCGGGTATTTTCAAAGAAACAGGCCTATTCGTTGTGGGAACTTTCACTTTGGTTCCCAAAACCGCTTCCGTGAAGGTTATCGGCAAATCCAGTGAAAGATTGCTCCCATCTCGCTTAAATATCGCGTGTGGTTTTATTATGGTAATTATATATAAATCTCCAAGAGGACCCCCTCTGAGACCCGCCTCCCCTTTACTTGGATATCTGATTCTCGAGCCATCCGTAACACCAGCAGGTACCTTAACCGTAATAGGTTCACCTTTTTTGGCTCGCCCGGTCCCCCGGCAAGTGGGACATGGGGTATCAATTACGACTCCTCGACCCAAACACTTCGGACATGGTCTGCTAATACTGAAAAAACCTTGGTTTTGGGCTATTTGTCCTCTTCCCCCACATGTAGGACATTTTTTCGGATAAGTCCCCGGTTTTGCCCCGGTTCCCCCGCAATTTGAGCACACGTCTTCGCGAACAATATTAAGTTTGATAGCCGCACCCTTTAAAGCTTGGTCAAAGGAGAGTTGAACGTTGTATTGGAGATCCCGACCTCTTTCGGGCGCTTCATAACCTCGCCCCCTCTTTCCCATTCCAAAAAGATCAAAGATATCAGAAAATTGGCTGAAGTCACCAAATGACTGACCGGAACCAAAATCCGCTCCTGGTTGAAAACCCGACTCGAAAAAGCGCACACTTTGATCGTATTCCTGCCTTTTTTTGGGATCTCCTAAAATCTCATATGCTTCAGAAATCTCTTTGAATTTCTCCTCAGCCTGCTTCTTCTCACCCTTAGAAACTTTATCGGGATGATATTTGCGCGCAAGCTTCCGATAAGCTTTCTTTATATCATCTTGAGTCGCGCTTTTGTTTACACCTAATATTTCGTAATAATCTTTACGTTTTCGATTAGCCATAGTAGCTCAATCTTTCATTTTTTATTTGCTTTCTCTAATTTTTTAACCCATCTTTTTCTCTATGTTTATTCGTCTTCTTTTATCTCTGACTTATAGTTCTTAGCCACTTTGACAACAGCCGGCCTCAAAACTTTTTCCTTTAAGAGATAGCCCTTTTGTAGAACCTCGATTACTGTTCCTTCTTCACATTCGTTCATTTCAACCTGCATAATTGCTTCATGCTCTCGTGGATCAAATTGTTTGTCCACCGGGTCAACAACCTTCAATCCTTCCTTACTTAAAATATCCACTAATTGAACATAAACCATCTCTACACCTTTTTTGAAGGCCTCAAAATCATTCGGCTCATGAGCAGAGTTCAAAGCCCTCTCAAAATTATCTAAGACCGGTAACATCTTTGCGATGATACCCTTGGAGGCAAACTCCAAGAAACCGGTCTGTTCCCTGATGATTCTTTTTTTATAATTCTCAAATTCAGCCTGAAGATGTTTCAATATATTAATATGTGCCGCGATTTCCTCTTCCTTCTTTTTTAGCTGGTCCTTAAGAGATATACTCTCTTTTTTCCTTTTTTCTTCTTTCTTGCCTGATTTTTTCATTTTTTTATCTGTGCTCTCTAAGATTCTTTCTTTCTTTTTTTCGCTCATCAACCATACCCCCCAAGCTCTTTGAATAAGGAGAAGGACTTAAACCCCCGGCTACCTATCTATATCAGAAACACAAACCCTTCTCCTAAAAATCTTTAAAGTTTACTTGTTCTCCTCTTTCTTGTCCTCGTCAACCACTTCATAATCGGCATCTACGACTTCACCCTCGGTTGTACTGTCTTGCTCGCCCGCTGCTTGAGCACCAGCTTCTTGTGCTTGTTGCTGTTGAGCTTGAGCGTAAAGCACCTCTGAAAGTTTATAGGAAGCTTGTTGTAATCGCTCTGTAGCTTCCTTAATCTTCTGAACATCGGAGCCCTTGAGGGCCTCTTTGGTTTCAGAAATAGCATTCTCAATGTTTGTTTTATCTTCAGAACTAAGTTTATCTCCGGCTTCTTTTAGACTCTTCTCCGTGTTATATATCATATTGTCAGCGGCATTTCTAACTTCTGCCTCTTCTTTCTTTCTCGTATCTTCCTCGGCGTGAGACTCTGCCTCTCCAACCATCCTCTCAATATCTTCGCCCGAAAGCGTAGAAGTCCCCGTTACAGTCATTGCCTGCTCTTTCCCTGTACCAAGGTCTTTTGCGGACACATGCACGATACCGTTTGCGTCAATATCAAAAGCAACCTCAATCTGCGGTATGCCTCTGGGCGCAGGAGGAAGACCGATTAAATGGAATTTTCCTAAAGTCTTGTTATCCAAAGCCATTGGACGCTCCCCTTGAAGAACATTAATTTCCACGCTGGTCTGCCCATCCTCAGCAGTTGTAAATATTTCACTCTTCTTAGTAGGAATGGTCGTATTGCGCTCAATCAGTTTAGTAAGTATCCCGCCTTTAGTCTCAATACCAAGTGAAAGCGGTGTGACATCAAGTAGTAATACGTCCTTTACTTCACCCTTAAGAACTCCCGCCTGAATAGCAGCACCCACAGACACCACTTCGTCCGGGTTAACTCCCTTGTGGGGTTCTTTGCCGGTCATCTTCTTAACCAAATCGCGCACAGCTGGCATACGGGTAGAGCCACCAACAAGAATCACATGGTTGATATCTTTTATACTCAGCCCGGCATCCTTTAGCGCCCGTTCAAAGGATTTAACACATTTTTCAAGAAGATCTGAAGTCATCTTTTGAAACTCTGACCTCGTTAGGGTCATATCAAGATGCAATGGGCCTTGTTCTGTAGCTGTGACAAACGGCAAATTAATACTCGTGGTCTGCATTGTAGATAATTCGCACTTGGCTTTCTCAGCAGTTTCTCTCAAACGCTGTAATGCTATCTTATCCTTACTTAAATCGACGCCATGTTTCGATTTAAAGTCATCGGCCATCCAATCTATGATTCTTTGATCCCAATCATCTCCACCAAGACGAGTATTCCCACTCGTTGCCTTGACCTCAAAAACACCCTCACCTAACTCAAGAATTGAGACATCAAAGGTTCCGCCGCCCAAGTCAAAAACAAGGATGGTTTCTTCTTTACCTTTCCCCAAACCATAGGCAAGAGAAGCTGCAGTGGGCTCATTGATTGTTCTTAGCACCTCAAGCCCCGCAATAGTTCCAGCATTTTTTGTCGCAGTTCGCTGCGCATCATCAAAATAAGCGGGGACCGTAACAACTGCCTGCGTTATTTTCTCTCCAAGATAAGCTTCGGCATCTCTCTTAAGTTTTTGAAGGATAAATGCCGAAATCTGCTCGGGAGTATATTCCTTATTTTCAATCTTTATCTTTTCTTTCGTCCCCATCTTCCTCTTTATGGACCTAATGGTGTGCTCCGGGTTTACTATCGCCTGTCGCTTAGCCACCTCGCCCACAAGCACTTCTCCGGTTTTAGAAAAAGCAACAACTGATGGAGTTACTCTGCCACCCTCGGCATTGGGTATAACAGTAGGTTCTCCAGCTTCTAAAACTGCCATGCAAGAATTGGTTGTACCAAGATCCATACCTATCACTTTTGCCATTTTGCTCACTCCTTATAAGACTATTAAAATTTTAGTGTATGATTATTATAAAATCTTAGTCTATTATTGTCAAGTTTTACTAAAACAAGTTTATTCCCAAGCTAAATAGCTATTTTAAGAAGTTAATTATTGAGACAAGAGTTGCAATTTTTTAGATAACTTTTCATAAAGATGATAACGAAGTCAAGCACAGTGAACGTAAGCCCGATAAATTATTAACTCTTTATTCCCGCCAAAGAAAATTTTTTCTCGCATAATCATGCTTAAATTATATTTGCACTGATACCTTAAATTATTTAAAAAAATCCTTTACAAAACATTTACAATTTTGTATAAACTTTCTAAAGAACCCAATCGGGGAGGAGAAAAATATGCCAAGGCCAATTATTGACACTGATGAATGTACCGGATGTGGAATCTGTATAGATGTTTGCCCCAATGATGTCCTCGAGTTAGTCGATGACGTATCAACCATTGTAAATGAAGATGCTTGCGAGGGTTGTGGTGCCTGCGTAGAGGAATGTCCGATGGAAGCAATTAAATTAGAGGAAGAATAGAGAAAAAGTATCTAAAAAAATTGATACATCTAATTTAACTTTTTTTAATCATCTCTATAAAATAATTATGGATTCTATTGTCTCCGGTAAGCTCCGGATGAAATGCGGTAACTAAAATTCTTCCCTGGCAAGCCATCACGATTTTATCTTCAAACTTTGACATAACGCGGACATCTTTCCCTATCGATTCAACCCAAGGAGCCCTAATAAAAACCCCGGCAAATGGATCTTTGCCGATATCGGGAATGTCTAGATTAGTTTCGAAGCTCTCTCTTTGTCGGCCAAAAGCATTTCGTCTAACTTCTACGTCCATTAAACCAAGCCAGGTCCTATCTCCATCTTTGATTTTCTTTGCAAGAAGAATTAAACCGGCACACGTTCCATATACCGGCATCCCCTCCTCGCAAAGTTGCCTTATCGTATCCATAAAACCATACTTTAGCATCAGTTTCCCAATGGTCGTACTTTCCCCGCCCGGGATAATGAGAGCATCTATACAAAAAAGCTCGTCGGGTCTCTTTATAGGAGTCCCACGAGTTCCACAGCTTTCTATCATATGAATATGCTCTCTTACGGCTCCCTGAAGAGAGAGCACACCGATGTTCTTCTTAACCAACTTTTAATCTCCATCCCAAAAGGATAAATACGAAAGGAACTTAGTGGAAATTGATATTTACCATCCTCTGTATTGTATCAGCTTATTTTTCTCAATCTCGCCGATATCGAGACCCTCCATTGCTTCTCCGATACCCTTAGAAACCTTGGCAATGACCTGCGGGTCGTTGAAGTGCGTTGTAGCTTCAACAGTTGCCTTAGCACGCGCTTCGGGATTCTTTGATTTAAATATGCCCGAGCCTACAAAAACACCATCCGCTCCCAGCTGCATCATCAAGGAAGCATCGGCCGGAGTCGCGATTCCCCCAGCTGAAAAGTTTACAACGGGGAGCTTTCCTGTTTGTGCTACCTCGCATATAAGTTCATAAGGAGCTTGCAATTTCTTGGCCGCAGCCATCAACTCATCTTCCCGCAAACCCTTCAGCCAGCTGATTTCGGCTATTATGGTTCGCATATGACGAACAGCTTCAACAACATTGCCGGTTCCCGCTTCGCCTTTGGTACGCATCATGGCCGCTCCTTCACCTATACGTCTCAATGCCTCTCCTAAATTGGTGGCACCACATATAAAAGGAACGGTAAAATTGAACTTATTGATGTGATTAGCTTCATCGGCAGGTGTAAGAACTTCGCTTTCATCAATATAGTCTACGCCCAAAGTCTCAAGGACCTGTGCTTCTACAAAATGTCCTATTCTCACCTTTGCCATCACAGGAATAGTAACAGTGTTCATAATTTCTTCGATAACCAACGGATCAGCCATGCGGGCCACACCACCGGCAGCTCGGATATCTGCGGGGACACGCTCCAATGCCATAACCGCAACCGCACCTGCTACCTCAGCTATTTTAGCCTGCTCAGCGTTGGTGACATCCATAATGACACCACCCTTAAGCATCTCAGCAAGCCCCTTCTTGATTCTAGAAGTCCCCTTTTTAACCATCAAATTACCTCCAAATATTTACATTTAAGCAAGGTAATTTTACAGAATTAATCGGAAAGTAGCAAGAAAGATGGTTTGTTTAAACTCAGCAGCAGTTGCAATGTTTAACCTACAGGTGGTGTCAAAAAAGCTCACAAATAGTACTCTTTTTCTTGACCATAGGTGCATAAAGTAGTTTAATTTAAGAAAAGCAACTCACTTTTTGGAGTACTTATGTCAAAAGCAAAATTAAGTTTAATAAAAGGTAACTCTTCGCTTCATTTGAATCTTGAGGAGTTATATAAAACACTGGCCCCAAAATTTGCAGAGATTCCAGAAAGTGAAAAGTCACGCCTGTTAAAGCACACCATTTGTACGGCTAATTATGCTTCACAAATAGCCGAATCGATGAAGCTCCCTCCGCACGAAATAAAAGACCTTGAAACAGCGGCTTTGCTCTTCGATATAGGAAAAACCGAGATACCGATCAACATTCTCACTAAAGAAGAGCCATTAACCCTTGAAGAATATTGGAGTATTCAAGGCCACCCTTTCTTTAGCGAAATGTTGGTGAAACCCTTGGGCGTCACAAAAGAAATTGCCATCATCATAAAAAAACATCATGAAAGAATCGATGGTGAAGGTTATCCGGGAGGTTGGAAGGGTAATGAGATATGTTTTTCGGCCAGAATACTATCGGCGGCAGATAGCTACGCCGCAATGCGCTCTGACACCCCTTACAGAAAAGCGTTAAGTAAAAAAGAGGCAATCGAAGAGCTCAAAAGGGGGAAGAACAAACAGTTTGATTCAGCCGTTGTAGATGAATTTATAAAAGTATTAGATAAACCAAGAGTTGACTTCAATGCCCTTCTTTTGCTCCCGCTAGCAAAATTTCGACAGCTTAAAAATATTGTCCCTTGCTTCCAACCATTACAAAATACAGCAATAACAACCGGGGTTATCTTGACTTTAAGTTTTGGCGGGGGAGTAGCCCTCAGCAACAGTGAACCAAGAATAGAATCACCGTTCAATAAAATAACAGAAACGAGACTTGCCTGTGAAATGCTGAACATGGGAAAAGAATACTCCGCAAAAGAAGATGTTAAAAACATTAAAGCTCTCTCAGAAGAGACCGCCGAAGAATACTCAGCAAAAGAAAATATTGAAATTTCCACAAAGAACATAAGCCCCTCCGCAAATAAAACTCTTTGCGAGGAAATACAAACTCAAACACAGGCCAACGTCCAAACACAATCCAATATTCAGACACAAGTTCAGAATCAATACAATAAACCCGAGTCTCCGTCTCAAAATCAGTACAATGAGCCGCAAAAACCTGACTTCTCCCCCATACCAACCCCATCAATAGGAGAGAACAAAAAACCATCTCCGATATCTCCGGGAGGTAATCTTGAATCTGTAGCCTCAAATAGTAACGCCGTCTCTGGAAAGATTAATATCTCGGAGGGCAACAGTGCTTCTGAAGGAAGTTGCGCAAGCCCCCGGTAATTCGGGAAATGATACAGAAGCTGGCTCAGGTACTATGACTTCGAATGGAGATAACTCTAAACATTAGTTCTCAACCAAGTTCACTAAACTTGACATCTCGGACAAAAATGAGCACTTCTGCCGCCTAATTTTATTCTCTTGATTGCAACGCCGCATCTTTCACACGGTTCACCGGTTCTGCGATAAGCTCTATGATACATGACATAATTGCCTTGCTCCCCATATAAATCAACATAATCATCTACGGAAGAGCCTCCATATCTTACAGCAGCAGGTAATATTTTTTTTATTCCCTCGTGTAATTTAACAACTTCTTTAACTGTTAAAGTAGCAACATTTCTCGCGGGATGAATTCCAGCATAAAAAAGCACTTCATCTGAGTAAATATTACCTATCCCAGCTATAAAATTTTGATTCATAAGAAGGGGCTTAATCTTACCTGATCTTTTACCGGCCAAGAGTCTCCGAAATTCATCGAGGTTTAACCCAATTGCCTCAGGCCCAAGTTCTTTTAATTTGGGCTCTTCGGCCAATTCGCCCGAGATAAGTTTAACGTATCCAAACTGCCTTAAATCCCAAAATCTTAATTGGCGCCCGCCACTTAAATGGAAGATGAGATGAGTATGTTTTTCTATCGGTTCATCGGGCTTTAAGTACAACAACCGTCCCGTCAATTTCAAATGGATAAGCAAACTTTCGCCGGTAGATAATTCAATGATTAAGATTTTTGCACGTCTTCTTATCTCTTTTATGGATGAGCCCTCTACTCTATCTTTGAACTCTTCCACGGTTATGCCTTTCAAGGGCTTATCTAATATAACCTGGATTCTTTCTATTCTCTTGCCTTTAACTTTTTCCCTCAGTTGCAACTTTATGGTTTCAACTTCTGGCATCTCGGGCAAGTTCATCACAATCCTTTCTTGGATTCCTCGATAAACATTTTCTTAAATTATCATTAAGCAAAAACACCCGATTAAGTAAGCAGTGTTGAGACTAGAAACCATTCTTGCTTTAATTTTTTACCGACTCTAAAACAATTCCTTTAGTTTAACGTCCCTTTAACCAAAATAAGTCACATGCTTATCAACATCGACTTTTTTCTCAATTGCACGTTTTTTAGAAGGATACCCCATAGGAATTACTGCCATAAGATCATTTTTGGTTTCGAAAAAGTCCTCTATAAGTTCCTGCGGCATGAGAAGCGGCACGCCCAGCCAAACAGCCCCCAGCCCCTGATCATGGCAGACCAAAAGCATATTTTCTATGGCTGCCGCTATGCTCTGAACTTCCATCATGTGAAGAATCTCTTTTTTGCTTTGTCTAAAATATTTGCTTGCGGTCTTACAGAAAGAGCCATCGTTAAAAACAACGATTGTAATCGGCGACTCTTTAACCATTTTGCTTGAATACTTCAATAATCTATTAACGTAAAAACCGGTATATTCCTTATAACGCTCCTCCTTAGAAATGTTTAAAAATACATCTCCAAGCTCATCCTTTTTGTCCCCTTTAAGCACTATAAACTCCCATGGCTGGCTGTTGTGGGCAGAAGGCGCGTAGCAGCCAGCTTTAAGAATTTGCCTTAAGATATCTTCAGGAATCGGCTCATCTTTAAAATGCCTAACGCTGCGCCTTTTATTTATTACTTCAATTGTCTCCATTCTTTCCTCCTAGTAATTTAAGTGTTTTTCAACACAAAATCTGTCCTTTTTACAAAATTTTCAGACTTTAGTCAACTCTTCTATCGAAAGTGGCTCTCCTTTTAATGGGTCTCTTAAGAGCAAAATAGCACCAGGGTTACATCTTGTAACGCACACTCCGCAACCCATACACTTATCGTAATTTACCGCGGCTTTATCACTATTCACCTCAATTGCATCAAAGGGACAAATTTTTGAGCATAAGCCGCAGTTTAAACACATCTCTTCATCGATTTTTGCAACATAGCCGGATGAAGCAAGCATTGGAATGCCATAATCCTTAAAAGCCTTCATCCCGGCGCAACAACAGCTACAACAGTTACAGATAGCGTAAAATCTATCTCCCATGGCACTCTTGAACCACGCGGTATGGATATGACCCCTTTCATCTTCCTCTTTTAAAATCCTAAGAGCTTTTTCTTTAGATATCCTGCGCGCTCCTTTTGTCTTATGCTCAATTACAAAATTCACATAGGGCTCGCCCACAATCAAACAGACATCCAACGGCTGGCAGGGACTATCCATCGAAAGACGACACGGACAATCGATTACCGCTATGCTCTCGGGATTTTTGATTATAATATCTCTGGCATGTTTATAGGGAATAACTTTCTCAAGATTGGTTAGAGAAACCTCTTTATTTAATTTTATAAGAAACTCGGCATCCGAAAGTTTGATAACTTTACCGTGGTAAGTGCTTCTAAGACGTTTCTTTAATAAACTTGCCTGAGGTGATTTGATGAGCTCATACACTCTACCCCCGGTCCTAAGAGTGAATACATAATGCTTTGGCCATCTCATATAAGAATAACCGTGGAGAAAATTCAAAGGACTATGAATTCCATGAAGTTTGGCAAATTCTTTAGTTGACGACTTAGTCTTCTTGGAAATTGAAAATCCCACAAAAAAACCAAGCAAGAAAGGAAGAAGTGTTCTTTTTGCTTTCACAAAATACCCCAAACCGGTTTCTAAAATGAACCCACATTATATCAGACAAAATTTCATGATGCTATTTTGCCCAATCAATACCGTGGAACAGGAAATGATTCTTTCAAAGACTCTAGAATGACATAGTCTGAGCCAAAAAGTTTTGCTCTAATCAAGTTCCTAATTTGGCTCGCTGTAAAACCAAAAAACGACTCGAAAAATGTTCTTGCGGGATACTCTTCAATAATGGGCTCTTCGATGCCGGCTAGTTCAGCTGCCAAATCGATGGCATCGTTATAACCACCTAATTCATCAACCAATCCCAACTCCTTTGCCTGTGTTCCGCTAAAGAGCTCTCCTGTGGCCAACTTTTTGACCTCCTCAACATCCAATTTTCTGCCTTCGGCTACTTCTTTTATAAATTGACCGTAAAGCTCATCCGAGAGAGTTTGCCACAACTTTTGCTCCTCCTCGGTTAATTCTCTTGAGAACATATCCTTATGTTTCCCCGACTTAATCGTCTCAGTTTTTATGCCCAATTTTTCGTAAAGACCGCTTAAGTCCATAAATTGAGAGATAACTCCTATGCTTCCGGTCAACGTCCCCTCTTTGGCAACAATTTTATCCGCGGGGGCCGAGATATAATAGCCACCTGAAGCAGCCATGTCTCCCATGAATACAACTATCGGTTTTTCGGTTTCCCTAATCTCCTGAGCAATCTCTTGAGATGCTCCCACAGAGCCCCCGGGACTGTCTACTTTTATAACAATGGCTTTAACCGCAGCATCATTTCTTGCCTTATCGAGCTGCGTGCGAACAAAATCGGGAGTAATTCCCGCAGAGGCCATAAGTCCTTCTCCTTCACCATCGGCAATTGAACCACTCAACGAAATCACCGCCACCGTATCTCCACTCAAACCAGCACCGGTAGCAAAGAAAATGAGCATGACGACTACTGCCAAGTAAAGGAGCAAAGCCCCGGCTACAACTAGACCAATTATTATTTTGGTTTTTTTCTTCATTTTAAATCACCCGTTTCATTTTCTATCCATCTTAAAAATTCGGTATTTCCACCACTAATTTTAAACACACTTACCGCTGGGGTTTCATAGCTATGTATCTCCTTAACCTCGGATATAACATCTTTAGCTTTTTCTTCAGTCGTCTTTGCAAAAATAAGAGCTTCCGTACTTTCGCAAATATCCCCGTTCCACCAGTAGCGAGACTCCACCCCCGGAATAATATTCACGCAGGCAACAAGCCGCTTCTTGAGCAAATCTTGAGCAATATCCCGTGCCTCTTTAATGTTCGGAGTAGTTATATAAATTAAAGAATAATCCAACTTACCTCCTTATGGTCGAGAGTTTGTTAGTCGAAAGTCGAGGGTTTTAAGTTTTTATTACTACCGACTCCCCACTCCCAACTACCGACTCTATCGTTCTGTCTTGAATATGAGCCAGTTATTCTTTTCTTTCCAGCCCGTAAAAATCAAAATATATCTGCCCTTAAGTTTTGAGCCCTTCAAGATAAACTCGATTTCCTTCGGGACTCGCTTAATCAAATCATATTCGCCAGAGTCCCAAATCTTAACGGTGCCTGCCCCATATTGCCCCTCTGGAATGGTCCCTTCAAAATCGATATAATCAACAGGGTGATTCTCAACTTGAATTGCCAGATGTCTGACTCCTTTTTCAGTTGGCACCCCTTTTGGAACAGCCCAGGATTTTAAAACCCATTCTCCACCTTCCGGTGAAGCAGGCATCTCAAGACGAAAATCATAGTGGAGATGAGTGGCTTGGTGTTCTTGAACCACAAACCTGTCTTGCCCCTCTTCTTTTGCTCCACCTTTTGGCTCAGGCGTTTCTTTAAACTTCCTCTTTCTCCAATACTTATCCAATCCCATAACAATTAATCCCCGGTTGAACAAAAATTATGGTCTCATTCACAAGATTTCTCCGAATAGACCTTCTTTCCTCTTAAATGAACTACCACGGACTTACGTCCGTGGTTTCCTACATTTCAAGCTTCGCTTGTCCTAAGTCTTCTTTCTCTTGATATCCAAACAATATGATACTGACACCTATAAACACAGTGGGCTTGTCT
>JAUWKI010000038.1 GCA_030614255.1 Actinomycetes bacterium | reverse complement strand
TGTGATATTGAGTTTTGTATACAGCATGAGCTGATTTTCTTGCTCTCATGCTCTTATCTTACAAGAAGATGCAGGAAAATGCTCTCAGCCCCGCCCTTACAGGCGGGGATTTCCCGCTGAATTAAAATCACAACCTAAAAAAACCTTACGAAGACCTCGGTGGCATTACTTTCTATCCTTTAAAGCTTTTTCTAAAACTTCTCTGGCCTTATTTAAAAAACTGATATCATAATCTTCAATCTTCCCCTCGTCACAAAGTTTGGATATTTTAGGGTCAATTGGTATCTCAGCCAAGAGTTCTATGGCATATTGCTCCGTTATCTCATCAACATTGCTTTCTCCAAAGAAACTTATCTTTTCCCCACATTTAGGACAACAAGCATAGCTCATGTTTTCAACCAATCCCAAAACAGGTATATCCAATTTTCTCGTCATTTGAAGAGCTTTTTTAACAATCATGACCGCTAAATCCTGCGGAGAAGATACGACCACAACTCCACTAAGAGGGATGGATTGCATTACTGTCAAAGGAGCATCAGCCGTGCCTGGAGGTAAATCAATGAGAAGATAATCCAAATCGCCCCAGACAACATCAGTCCAGAACTGCTTTATGGCTCCCGCAATAACCGGACCTCTCCAGATAACGGCATCATCCTCTTTATCCAGTAACAGATTGAGTGACATTACTTTAATTCCACTATAGCTCTCAATAGGAAGAATTTTCCCGTTGCTTCCGGTAGCTCTCTTCTTTATTCCAAACATCTTAGGAATGCTCGGACCCGTTAAGTCGGCATCTAAAATGCCGACTTTGAAACCCGCTTTCCTCAAGGTGACTGCCAAGAGTCCGGTAACTAACGATTTTCCGACCCCGCCCTTACCACTCATCACAGCCAAACAACACTTGACATTTTTTTGAGGATTTTCTTCGGGACAACTTTCCTCATCCTTACACTTTTTACTGCTCTTGCTCGAATCTTTTGAAACCATGTTCTACTCCCTCCTGAAATTTATTAAAGAATTAAATTTAAAAAAGTTCCTATAAACAAAGCGGTTGCCATCATTATTACTGCAGACTTAAACGTATCTTTGATGCCAAGCTCTTTTATTAAAACAGCAAAGGTTGCCATGCAAGGAAAGTAAACAGCAAGGACCGTGCTTCCAATCACAGCCTGCTTAGCAACTAGATTAAGAGGACGAAGCATACCTACGGCTACATCTTTTCTTAAGAATCCTACCATAAGAGCCGATATGGCAGATTCAGGTAAACCCCAAAGAACCGTAACGATGGGTGCTGTTATTTCAGAAACAAGCTCAACAAATCCTATCGTATACAAGATATTGACTAAAAGAACTCCAAGTAAAACAAAGGGAATGGCCTCAAGTAAAAAACCCACCAATCTCATCCATAGCTTTTTTGCCAAAGCACCTGCATTGGGTATACGATAATGCGGTATTTCTATAAATATTTCAGGACTTTCCCCTTTGATTATTTTATTTAAAATAAATCCCAAGCCAAACCAGACTATAAAAAGTGTGCCGAAAACTATGGCGAGGTAAGAAGCCCCATAGCTTCCCACAAGCCCGATAATCATCGCAGTCTGCGCCATACAAGGAACACCGATAGCCATTATGGTTGCCGCGATAAATTTTTCTCGTTTACTCTCCAAAATCCTAGTCGATAGAGCTCCTGGGACATTACAACCGAGACCTAAAACCATGGGAATGATTGCCGCACCGTGGAGTCCCAATTTATGCATCACATTATCAATCAATACCGCTAGACGCGGTAAATAACCCGCGTCCTCCAAAAAACCAAGCACTAAATAGAAAGAAAACACATAAGGCAAGACCATGGCTAGGGGGACGTAAAACCCTGTAGTAATTAGCCCAAAAGACTGCCCGAAATCGATAGAGCCATTGACAAGTTTTCCAACCAATATGTCATGAAAAAATCCTCCGGAACCTAAAGCAGCACTTAACTTCATCATCAAAGGAGCGTAAATATTTTCAAAAAAAGGGTTAAAAACATAACCGATTAATCCTTCTCCAATAAATCTTATGATTTGGAACGAAATGGTTAACGTAGCTAAAAACAATAAGATTCCAAAAAGAGGTTGTATGCTTGCATCCTCGAACCTCTCCATAAGAGTGTGGTGACGGTGGGTCACACACTGGACCTTGTCGATGATTTCGCCGATACGCAACCATCGTTCATCTTTCGCGTATGCGGGACAAGATGGTGCTTTTGCCTCTTTTAATCTTGTAAAAAGGTCTTTTATCCCCTCGCCTGTCACCGCAACAGTGGGAATTACGGGAATACCTAGAAGTTTTTCCAACCTTTCCAAATCAATATTTATTCCTCGATGTTTGGCATCATCCCACATATTTAATGCGATAACCATTGGTTTATTTAAAGCCAGAAGTTGAAAGGTAAGATAAAGATTCCGCTCAAGATTGGTTACATCCAAAACATTTATGATTAAATCTCCATCTTTTACCATCTCCGTCGCAACTTGTTCTGCTTCACATATGGGTTCAAGAGAATAAGTTCCGGGCACATCTATTAGCTCAACCTTTTCGCCTTCAAACTTCAAGGTTCCTTTGGTAAATTCCACAGTCGTTCCGGGATAGTTGGAAGCCACCACATGCACGCCCGTTAATCTTGAAAAAATCACACTTTTTCCAACATTAGGATTTCCCATTAAGAGAATTTTCACTTAGTCCACCTCGACCATAATTCTTTTAGCCATTCCTCGGCCTACTGCCACCTGACAGCCATTAACCTTAACTACGATTGGACCTCGCATTATCATGCTACTTAGCTTAGTAATTTTCTTTCCTTCTCTAATGCCCAAGATTTCAAGTCTGTGCATAAGACCCGCGCCCCCGCCAACTTTCACAACCGTACCGGTTTGATTTATTTCCAAATCAACTAATGAGATCATCAACCCTCTCTTCCTCCTGCACACCTCGAACAATAACCACAAAATTCCACATGTCTGTCCGTTATCTCAAAATCATAATCCTTCAGTACATTTTTCTCTATTTTAATAGCAAAGTTTGATCTAAATTCAACAACGTCTCCACATTCAAGACAGACCAGATGATAATGATGCCTTCTCTTCCATTCATAGTGCTTATGCTCTTCACCCAAGTTTATATCGGTGACCAGGTTTAATTCCTTCAACAAGTCCAGGGTTCTATAAGTAGTAGCGAGACCCGCGTGTGGACATTTTGTTTTGACTTTCTCGTGTATCTCCTCAACACTCATATGCTTACCGGAACTCTTTAGCGTTTCCAGAATTGCCCGTCTTTGAGGCGTAAGTTTAAAACCCGCTCTTTTAAGTTCTCTTAATCCCGCTTTCATTTTTTAAATCCCTAGTTGAGAATTATTCTCATTTATTATTACTCCTAGTTACCTCAAAAGTCAATAAAAAATGTGTGCTTTTAAATTTTCTTTATAAAAGTAAAAAACTTGCAGAATAATCTCCTGCAAGCTGTCTTTATAACTCTTATTCGATTCTGTTTTTTATTCTCTTTGCTAAAATAAAAACACGTTATCTGTTTAGCTCATTATATAAATTTTCCCAAAGAGATTTTATTCGCCGGCTAGTTTCTCCATCCGAGAATTCAACAACAGGCAAGCTTTTTATCAATGCCTCCGTAAAAATGTAGTCGTAGGTAATCTTCCCGGCAATCTTAACATTTCTTTTCCGACAAATTTTTTCAATTTCTCCCGTTTTTTCCAAATTCAAATCGAATTTATTTATGCAAACAAGCACCTTGACGTTAAAATGACTACACAAATCCAAAACTCTTTCCATATCATGAATTCCTGAAACCGTTGGTTCGGTTACCACCAAAACAAGACTGGTACCGCTAAGTGAGGCAATCACGGGACACCCTATCCCGGGTGGCCCATCGGTGATGACTAAAGAGATATTCTCTTTTTGAGCCATCTCCTTGGCAGCTTTTCTTACTTCCATAACAAGTTTCCCTGAATTTTCCTGAGCTATCCCAAGCTTAGCATGAACAAGCGGGCCATATTTTGTTTCAGAAATGTACCACTCTCCACACTTTTTTTTCCTGGTCTCAATCGCCGACGCCGGGCAAGCCAGATAACATATACCGCATCCTTCGCAAGATATTACGTCTATCTCAAAATCCTTTATCGCTTCAAAGCAACAAAGTTCTTCACACTTGCCGCATTCGATACAGACGTCTCTGTTTATAAAATATTCATTCAAGCCGAAAAAATCGTTGGCTTCTTCTATCTCAGGATTTAAAATCAGATGGAGGTCGGCAGCATCAACATCGCAATCAACCATAATCTTATCCTTGGCAAGAACAGCAAATGATCCAACCAAACTGGTCTTTCCCGTTCCGCCTTTTCCGCTTAAAACAGTTATCTCTTGTATCATTTCCATAATCCCTCAATAGAATCAAAAAGTTTACAAAATGCATCCTGCCACTCGAGCAACTCTTTTGAAAAAAGAACTCCTTCGGAATAAAGCTCGGCAATCTTTCGCTCCAAGGGTATCCTCATTACAATTGAAATATTCTCTTTATCACAGTAAGAATCGATTTCAAAATACTCCTCATTCCACCTGTTGATTAAGACCGCGAAAGGTATCTTTAAAACTTTAAGCATTTCAACGGCGAGTTTTAAATCGTTTAGTCCAAAGGGAGTTGGCTCCGTTACGAGAAGACAAAAATCACTTCCTTTGACGACCTCGATTACGGGACAGGACGTTCCGGGCGGCGCATCTATTATTACTACTTTATCCTCGTCGATACGCTTCTTTAGTCTCTTTATCAAAGGAGGGGACATTACTTCCCCAATGTTTAGTTTCCCGTAGGCAAATTCGATACTGTAACCACTTCCCGCCTCTATCTCCCCTATTTCCCTATTGGTTTCAAAGATTGCTTTTTCCGGGCAAAAATAAGCACACCCACCACAAGAATGACAGAGTTGAGGAAAGAACATTACCTTATCCTTGGCAACAAAGAGAGCATTGTAGGCACAAACCCTTACACACTCCCCGCAATAAGTACATTTTTCTTCATCGATTTGCGGCACAACAAAAGAAGTAGTCTCCTTCAACTCAACCTTAGGTTTAATAAAAATATGCGCGTTCGGCTCCTCGACATCACAATCCAACAATTGGATCTTATGACCTTTTTGAGCTAAAGAAAAAGCCAGGTTAGTAGATATTGTGGTTTTTCCCGTGCCACCTTTTCCACTTGCAATTGAAATAATCATCTATACCTCGTTAAATTCATCCAAAGGATGATTGTCCTCTGGACAAATTTCTCATTTTATCTACCGTGCCTACCGGTAGGTAGGCACGGTAGATATGGCGCCAGGGCCATTTGTGGCCTGATTTACCTCTTGCAGTTTTCCAGCTTTATAAGCATCTATTGCGTTTTGAATTGTTCCCGTTGCACCAGCAAATACATTGATGCCAGCACCCGCCAAAACATTAAAAGCATTTGGACCAATATTTCCCGTGATTACAACCTTTGACCCTTTGTCAACAACCAGTTGTGCTGCTTTGATACCAGCACCACCGGCAGCATTTATAGCTTCGTTTGGAATCGCTTCAAACTCCAAGGTCTCAGAATCAAAAATTATGAATTCCTGACACCTTCCAAACCTTGGGTCAACCTGACTTGAAAGGTCATTTCCCATTGAGCTAATTGCTATCTTCATGTAAACCCCCTTTTTTTAATCCTTAATTTTTACTGAGTGCTGATATTGAAATTCATTGTAACTAATTGAAATTTGCTGTAATACAATTGTAATTTATGGTAATTTATTGAGACTAATAGTAATTCATTGTAATTTATGGTAACTTGTTGTAATTACCACTTAATCTCTACTTAATCTCTACTTAATTTCTACCAATTACCACTTAATCTCTACTTAATTACCACTTAATCTCTACTTAATTACCACTTAATCTCTACTTAATTTCTACCAATTTCTACTTAATTTCTACTTAATCTCTACTTAATCTCCATCAATTACTCTTTAATCCTTAATGATTACAAATGTTTTTACCTAATGCCAGATTGCCTTCAACATAGCCCTTTATTACATCGTCCACCAATCCATGGGCGCCGGTAATTATTTCAATCTTGCTTTGAGCAAATAGCATTTGTGCACTTCGACCCATACCACCAGCGATAATGCAATTAATCCCTTGCTCTGCTAAAAATTTGGGCAGAAAGCCAGGTTGATGACCCGGGTTAGGTACCTCTTCTTTATTTAAAACCTCACCATCCTCAACTTCGGCAATTGTAAAACTTAAGCAATGTCCAAAATGAGGACAAACTTCCCTATTACTCGTCGCAACAGCTATCTTCATATAGATTCTCCTTTGTTTAAGTATTTACTTATCTAAAACGCCTGCCTCTTCCCACACTCGGTTCTCTTTGCTCGACGGCCCGATGAAAATTACCACTTCCACAAGAGGGACAGGCGGTTGGTCTACCGGTTCCAAACGAAATCTCCCAAACATGTCCGCAAACGGCACATTCAAACTTTTTCATCGTCGTCATGATAAAATTACCTCCTTCTATTCTTAATGCCTTACCTCGAACTATGGCCTCAGCCACCTTTTTTCTTGCCGAGGAAAGTATCCGCTGAAAAGTGGGACGAGAAATTTCCATCTCGCTTGCCGCGGATTCCTGATCTCTGCCTTCTATATCTGCTAAATTTAAAGCTTCAAATTCATCAATGTTTAAGACAACTTCCTCCAAATCTATCAGAGGAACGCCCTGTGGCTTAAAATATTTTGTTTTGGGTAAAAATCTTACGCAGCGAACCTTTTTTGGCCTAGACATACCCCACCTCGTTTTGAGCATATGTTCATAATTAGAATAACATACCTTTAAAAATAATCAAGTTTTTCGAAGCTTTGGAAGTAAATAGTCACCAGCTACCAGGAAAAACAAAAGAGTTTTTAAAAGATTTAGGTTTTTAAAACCCGGGTGGGTTGTTCATGGGCGACCCTCCTACAGAAATGCTCCGGCGGGCAAGCAGGTCGCCTACGGCTCCATTGTAAAGTGCAAATTGGGAAATCAGCCTCCCGCCCTCAGCTGCCAGCCTTCAGGAAGAGCAAGAAGCATAGAGCAGAGAGCGTATAGAGCATGGCCAACCCACAAAAAAATATAATTAAACCGAGATATTGCCGCGTCGCTTACGCTCCTCGCCTGTCTGCCGGTAGGCAGGAATCAAGAGTCCAGAACAACCCACGAAGAAATTTTGGACGAGCAAGAAAATGAGGGAGAGGAACCCACAAAGAAATATAATGAACTACCGGCTTGGAACCTAAAATTTATCTGAAGGGAAGTTAATATATTTGACGCGTTGGGATTATAAAACTTTAAACAGCCCATAATCCCTTACTTGATTTCTCTGTGATACTCCTGTATCGACTTCACCGTAATACCTTCATTCTTAAGATATGCCGAAATACCCTCTGCAGCTGCTTTGGCAGCAGCCGTCGTAGTTATATAGGGTATTTTATATTTTATTGCCGCTTTTCTTATATATGAATCGTCATGTTTGCTGCTTTTCCCCATGGGTGTGTTTATTACAAGATTTACTTCCTTGTTGTAAATTTTATCGAGGAGATTTGGTCTTCCTTCATGCATTTTTTTGACAACCGTCGCTTCTATTCCGTTTTTAGTAAGAAATTTGTGCGTTCCTTCTGTAGCCAATATCTTAAAACCTAATTTAGCTAATTTTTGGGCAACATCACGTATTGCTTCTTTATCTTTAGGCGCGACAGTAATTAACACTGTTCCCTCTGTTGGCAATCTCTGTCCCGCTTCATCTTCAACTTTAAAGAAAGCAAGCCCAAACGAGTCTGCTATACCGAGAACTTCTCCTGTTGACTTCATTTCGGGCCCGAGAACGGGATCAACCTCAAAAAACACATTGAAGGGGAATACGACCTCTTTTACGCCGACGTGGCTATATTTGCGCTTCTTTAAGTTCAAATCCTTCAATTTCTTACCGACTATCAACTGTGTCGCAATTTTTGCCATTGAAATCCCCGTCACTTTTGAAACCAACGGCACAGTGCGGGAAGCTCTTGGATTCGCCTCTAAGATATAGACGGTGTCATTATAGATAGCATACTGGATGTTCATTAGACCCACGACATCGAGCTCCATCGCAATCTTTTTGGTATATTCTTCTATCGTCTTAACATGTTTTTCGGGTATGGATATTGGGGGGATCGTACAGGCACTGTCCCCAGAATGTATGCCCGCGAGTTCTATGTGTTCCATTAAAGCAGGAACAAAAACATCTTCTCCGTCCGCAAGAGCATCTGCCTCTACTTCTATCGCATTTTCAAGAAACTTATCTATTAGTATTGGACGGCCGGGAGATATTTCAACGGCAGCATTCACATAATTCGTAAGCATCCCATCATCATAAACAATTTCCATCCCTCTGCCACCTAAAACATACGAGGGTCTAACCATGAGAGGATATCCTATCTTCTTTGCAACATCTAATGCCTCTTCAAGTGCAGTTGCAGTATCGCTTGCCGGCTGAGGAATCCCAAGTTTTGTCATCACTTCTTTGAACCTTTTTCTGTCCTCTGCAAGGTCAATACTTTCAGGAGAAGTCCCTAAAATTGTCACTCCGGCGGCCTCCAACTCTTTGGCGATATTAAGCGGAGTTTGTCCCCCAAACTGCACAATCACTCCAATTGGTTTTTCTTTGCCGTATATACTTAATACATCTTCAACGGTTAAAGGCTCAAAATACAGTTTATTGGAAGTATCATAATCCGTGGATACAGTCTCCGGGTTGCAGTTAACCATTATTGACTCGTACCCCTCGTTTTCCAAGGTAAGTGCGGCATGCACACAAGTGTAATCAAATTCAATCCCCTGCCCAATCCTGTTTGGTCCACCACCGAGAATCATAATCTTGCGATTTGAGCTAACCGGAACCTTATCCGAAGCATTATATGTCGAGTAATAATAAGCCGCATCCGCGCCACTAACCGGTACGGGTTTCCACGCTTCCACTTTACCAAGTTCAACTCTTCGCTTCCTAATCTTTTCTTCTGAAATACCTAAAATCTGGCCCAAATACTTATCGGCAAAACCGTTTTCTTTCGCTTCAATTAATAACTTATCAGGAAGTTCTTTATTTTTATATTTAAGTATCTCCTCTTCAAACTCTACAAGTTCTTTCATCTGTTCAATAAACCAGCGTTTTATGTAGGTCTTCTTATGTACCTCTTCAATAGTCATACCTTTACGCAGTGCTTCGTACATTATGAATTGCCTTTCCGATGTTGGATTATCGAGCATCTTTTTGAGTTCATCGAGAGGCAATTCATGATAATTCTTTGCAAACCCCAATCCATATCTGTTTTGCTCCAATGACCTTATTGCTTTTTGGAAAGCTTCCTTATATGTCTTCCCAATACTCATTACTTCTCCAACAGCTCTCATCTCCGTGCCCAACTTGTCTTTGGCTCCGCGAAATTTTTCAAAAGCCCACCTTGCAAATTTAACAACGACATAATCGCCGGAAGGAGTATATTTATCAAGGGTTCCCTCACGCCAGTAAGGAATATCTTTAAGTGTCTCTCCCCCAGCCAACCTTGAAGAAATATATGCTATTGGAAAACCGGTGGCCTTCGATGCCAATGCGGATGACCGTGAAGTTCGAGGATTTATTTCGATTACAACTATTCTGCCATCTTCCGGATTGTGTGCAAACTGAACGTTTGTCCCGCCAATGACGCCGATAGCTTCCACTATTTTATATGAATAGTCCTGTAATTTTTTCTGAACCTCTTCCGATATCGTGAGCATCGGCGCGACACAAAAAGAATCTCCTGTGTGGACACCCATTGCATCCACATTTTCAATGAAACAGACGGTAACCTTATTATTTTCTGAATCTCTTACAACTTCGAGTTCGAGTTCTTCCCATCCGATAACTGCTTCCTCTATTAAAATCTGACCGATAAGACTCGTAGAGATTCCTCTGCTTGCAATCGTTTTAAGCTCTTCCTCATTATAGGTTATCCCTCCACCCATTCCACCCATGGTATAGGCAGGCCTCACGACAACGGGATAACCAAAATCCTTGGCAATTTTTAGCGCTTCCTCCACACTGTATGCCGGCTCACTTCTGGGCATCGGTATACTAAGCTTGTTCATCGTTTTTTTAAACTCGATCCTGTCCTCTCCTCTTTCAATGGCATCAGCTTGTACTCCGACTATCTTGACATTGTGTTTCTTAAGGATTCCCCTTTTAAAAAGTTCCGCCGAAAGATTAAGGCCGGTTTGCCCGCCAAGATTTGGCAGCAAAGCATCCGGTTTTTCTTTTTCGATAATTTTTTCTATAATTTCAATGGTTAGGGGCTCAATGTAAGTTGAATCCGCCATATCGGGGTCTGTCATAATGGTGGCAGGATTGGAATTGACCAAAACAATCTTGTAACCCATCGACCGAAGAGCTTTGCAAGCTTGGGTTCCGGAATAATCAAATTCACAGGCCTGACCGATAATTATCGGTCCTGACCCTATTATCAATACTTTGTCTATGCCTTCAATTTTTTTCTTGCTTTGTCTGTTGTTTTGCATGCCCTCTCTTTATTCGCTTCACTCTTATCTTTTCCCTATAAAATTATTGAATTTTCTTTCAAAAAGCTCATTTATTTATAGTATGAAAACCGCTAGCAATCAACTTAAAAATTCAAAATAAAGATATTTTTCACAATTATTTTTGTAACGTTAAAAATACTACTGAACGAAAGATGTTTACTTTTTGAGCAAGTATTTTTATTTAAATATTGTCCATCTTCAAATACAAATTTAAAGAGCAGGTTTATTCCGATTTTTTAAATTTTATTTGCATGAGGATTTTTAAGTTTAAGCAAAAAACATATGATAAAAAAAAGAGGACCCATTGCGAAGTAAGTGCCTTTCATCCAGAGCGGCGCATGGATACACCTAAATATCGGCAGTCCTTGGCATGCTATAGTCGTAAGATTTTGAATCTTAAAAAAATGGTATCCGATGGTTTCAACGGCAATGAGCAATAACCAGTAAAAGACTGAGAACGACAAAAGTTTTCTTATGAACCTCTGATTGCTCAAGATATTTTCATAGTGAGAATATATGATATATGCCACAAATAATCCCGTTGCCCAAGCAAACAATGGAAATAGATTGACACCCGCGACCGTCAGAAAATTAGAACTGTATCCATACTCATCTTTCGCTATAAACACCCAAATAAACGCCATTGCGGAGGAGACCATAAAATAATAGAGAAACACCTTACGATGCGTAAGGACCATATAGGGAATAACAAGCAAGTATGCCGCAATTACAACATAGTCAGGACTAAATAATCCAAACAGCAAAAAGACATGAGCGATAAGAAGCGTATCCACAATAAGAAGTCGCTTTTCCCGTTTATGAAATTTGCATCCAACCTTTTTTTCATGCAAATTAGTAGTTGACATAATAAGTTGCGTCTTTCTCTTCTGATTATTAACATTAAACATTCAAACATATAGCGCGGATAATAAAAAGCGATAGGATGTTAAGCAGATTCTTGTTCTCTTCATTTTTTTGTGGACATCTTCGGAATGTTCAAAATAATCAACCATACCATCCCGTTTCAGTCAATTGTCTCAATCTTATCGATTTAAATAAGCTCAGAAATTTCTTTGCCCTTTTGCTCCCTTTCATAAAATCTCAAGAACGCCTCCACTACTTCAGGATGAAATTGGACTCCTCTGTATTTCTTAAGTTCATCTACAGCTCCCTCTGTAGACAGAGCCTTGCGGTAAGGTCTATCTGAAGTCATGGCATCGTAAGCATCGGCCACCTTAATGATGCTTGCCCCTAAAGGAATCTTATCTTTTGATAAGCCGTTTGGATACCCTTTACCATCGGGGCGCTCGTGATGGGAAAGGATGCAAGAGACTATACTTGAAGGAAAGT
>JAUWKI010000020.1 GCA_030614255.1 Actinomycetes bacterium | reverse complement strand
TCTTTACCTTCTGCTTTACCTTCTTCTTTACCTTCTTCTTTACCTTCTGCTTTACCTTCTGCTTTACCTTCTGCTTTACCTTCTTCTTTACCTTCTTCTTTACCTTCTGCTTTACCTTCTTCTTTACCTTCTTCTTTACCTTCTTCTTGTTCCTTCTCGGTAAGCACCTCAAAAATTTCCCCGGGATCTTCACTGGTTGCAACTTCTTCTTCGCTTAGCTGATCAAGTGTTTCCTCACTTTTCTTCGCCGATTCTTCAGCAATTAGCTCACTCTGTTCTTTAACTAAGTCATCTTTTTTAATTTCCATAAGTTTTTCCATCTTCGCTTCTACTTCTTCGATGCCCTCCGTTTCATCTAAAACGTTGAGGTAGGACTCAAGAACAGATTTAAATCTCATTCTAAACTCTTCTTCTGCTTGTTTTAAGATGCTTAAATCGGCTTGGATTTTCCGCTTTTCATCCGTCGCCTCTTGAATTATCTCTTTGGCCTTCAGCTCCGCATCTTTGACTACCAGTTCAGCTTCTTTTTTCGAGTTTACCTGTACTTCTTCTGCCGATTTTTGAGCTGTCAGAAGTGTATTTTGAAGAGTTTGCTCAATGTTTTCATATTGCTTAATTTTCTCTTGTATCCTCTCAAGATTCTCCTTGTTCTCCGTATTTTGTTTGTAAAGAAGCTCAAACTCTTCAGCAATCTCATCAAGAAAAACATCCACATCTTCTTCGTTATACCCTCTAATGGCTCTTCTAAACTCTTTGTGATGAATGTCTATGGGGGTAAGCTTCATTCTCGTCTCCTCCTCTGTGTTGAATAATTAAAAACACGCAAAAACTAATCTAATAATTATCGAAACAAGACAATAACGTAAAATTTCTAGAACAAAAATGACAATTATGGGCGAAAGATCTAAACCCATCGAACCCATAGCAATTGATGGCAATATCTTTCTAAAAAATGCGAGTACAGGTTCGGTCAATTCGTAAATAAAACGATAAACTGTTCTAAACAACTCTCCCGACGGAACAGGAAACCAAGATAAAATTACTCGTATAATTATCATCCAAATATAAATTCGAAAAGCCAAATCAAAGAACTGTATCACAATGGTTGCTGTCACAACTAGTTGATCTCCGTTTCTCCTAATTCGATTGCTCGATTATTTGCTTCCCTAACAGCCCCGACAACACATTTTTTTAAATTCAGTCTTTCAAAGACTTTCAACGCCGCTTCGGTTGTACCCCCGGGAGAAGCTACCATCCTTATCAGTTCATCCGGACTTTTCCCATCCTCTTTCACCATTTTTGCTGCACCAAAAATGGTTTGTTTCACCAGCTTTTCCGAAATATCGGCGTCAAGCCCCAGCTCAATGCCCGCCTCTATTAATAACTTGACCACTAAATAAAAATAGGCTGGGCCTGAACCACTTAAGGCAGTTACCATATTTTGATATTTTTCATCTAAAAAAACTACTTCTCCAACACCCAAAAAAATCTTTGAAACAAAATCAAGAGCTAACCTTGGAACACCGGCCGAAGCGCTAATTACCGAAATCCCCGCCCTCAGAAGAGCCGGATTGTTCGGCATCACTCTAATTAATTGTGGGCCTCTGTGAAGTTTTTGAGCAATTCTATCTGTACTTATACCTGCAGCAATTGAAACAACTATTTTGCTCTCATCTGCATAACTTGCTATTTCATCCAAAACCTCATCTATGTTTTGAGGTTTAACGGCCAAAATAATAAGGTTTGCTACCTTTGCTGCCGCAATATTATTATCGGAAATCTTTACACTATATCTATTTCTTAAGCGCTCTAAGACATCCTTTCTAGTGTCCGACAAGCAAACATTGTCAGCATGCAAGCTCCCGGACTCCAGTCCTCCACTCAAAATAGCCTCACCCATTTTACCTAACCCGATAAAAGAGACTATCAATTTTATCCTCAATTCCTTCGTTATTTACTAAGTTGGTTAAAGAACCCTTTTTCCCTAAGTCTTCTCTTCTCTTCAGCAGAGACCTGAACATTGGCAGGAGTTAGGAGAAAAACTTTTTCGGCAACTTTCTGCATGCCACCATTTAACGCATAACTCAAACCGCTAACAAAATCGACGAGACGCCTGGAAAGATCTTGATCAACCATCTGAAGATTCATAATTACAGGAATACTAGCTTTAAACTTATCGGCAACGCATTGCGCATCATTGAAGGATTTTGGTTCGACTATATGAACCTGAGACTTTGGAGTTACGACCGACCTTAATTGAGGTGCTATGGTCTCTTCAGAAGAGTCAAAAGTAGACGTATCTGGTACTCTTTTAATCTTTTTTATCGACCGTTTAGGGTAAATATCGTCATAATCATACGTCTCATCCTCAATTGCGTCGTCAAATTCCTCATACATTTCATCATCATCGGCTAAACCAAAATAAGTCAAAGCTTTTCTCCAAATATTACTCATTTTTTAACCTCCCGAAATCCAAAAATTCCTGTTCCTATTCTAATCATATTTGCCCCCTCTTCAATAGCTACCTCAAAATCATTCGTCATCCCCATCGAAAGATACGAGGGTTTAATATCTGGAACATTTTGTTCTATATTATCAAAAATTTCCTTAAGTTTCTTAAATAAATTTCGAGAATTCTCTGCTTCGGTCATAAAAGGTGGAATTGTCATCAAACCTTCGACCAACACATTCTTAAATTTACCTATTTCTTTTAGTTTTTCATAAACCTCACCTGGAGAAAATCCGAATTTGCTCTCCTCGCGCGAAATATTCACCTCCAGAAGTATTCTTTGAACTTTCTCTATCTTCCTTGCCTGTTTATCTATTTCGCGTACCAACCTAAGACTGTCAACTGAATGAATGAGCTCAACAAATGGAATAATGTATTTAACTTTATTGCGTTGCAGGTGTCCGATAAAATGCCACCTAGCAAGATTTCCAATCTCTTTAAATTTGACCACAGCATCCTGGGCTCTGTTTTCACCTAGGTCAGTAATTCCAAAATCTATCGCTTCCATAATTTTTTCAGGAGATACATTTTTAATAGCTGCAATCAACTTTATATCACTGGGCTTACGGTCCGATTTTAGCGCCGCCCTTGATATTTTTTTACGTATTTTTGAAATATTTTCAGATATGTTTTCGCTCATTAAACAACAACTGCCAAAGCACATTGTCGGCCGGTCAAGCCACCCTCTTTTCTATATGAAAAAAAAGCGGGATCGCAACTAGTGCATTTATTGCTACGATAAATATTTTCTGATTTTATTTCACTTTCCAGTAGCTGACCAATGTTTATTTCTACAAGATTAAGGTAACTTTCGCCTTGGTGGGTGTCAAGCGGAAGAATAAATTTTTCTTTAAACATCTGGGCAAGAACAGTGTCAACTTTATAACAACAGCTTCCTATGCTCGGTCCAATAAATATAATTAGGTTTTGGGGGTGCGAACAAAAATTTCCAATAAATTTATGAACGGTTTTTTTGGCAATTTCCAGATAGGTACCCTTCCAGCCGGCGTGTACTACCCCCACAACACGCTTTACCGGGTCAACGATTATTATCGGAACGCAATCCGCACAAAAAATGGCCAACGGAACTCTTCTTATATTTGTAATTAGCGCATCTGTTTTTGAAATTGTGTCATCACGTGAAAAAGCGCCACTTCCAATCTTATCCTCATCAATAACTACAACATTGTTACCATGTACTTGTTCACAGGTAGTAAGGTGGTGCAGGTTCAAATTTAGAGCAGAACAAAGCAATTTCCTGTTTTGGTTTACATTTTTTTCTTCGTCGCCAACATGAAAGGCAAGATTTAAGGATTTATACGGATGACTGCTAACACCTTTTAGCTTTGTGGTAAAAATAATATGGATACCATTTTCTTTCAAGAGCTTCTTCGAGGTAAAAAATACAAACTCTTCCTTTTCGACACGTTTAATGCTCATAAAAGACATTATCTTTTCTGATTTCACTTTCTGGTTTTATTCCGTTTTTTTAAGAAAATTTGGAATATCCAGTTCGTCTATTTCAAAAGATGGTGGTGTCTCTTTATCCAGAGCAAATTGGAACTTTTCCTGCTGTCTCTTCCTATCAAAACCCGTAGCGATAACGGTTACCCTAACTTCTTCCTCTAAGCTGTCATCGATTACAGCTCCAAATATTATATTTGAATCAGGATGAGCGGCATTTGCAATAACCTCGGCTGCTTCATTGACTTCGAATAATCCAAGATTTCTTCCACCGGATATGTTAAGTAGAACTCTTTTCGCTCCTTCAATGGAAGCGTCGAGCAATGGACTGGAAATTGCGGCCTTCGCTGCTTCTGCTGCTCGACTTTCTCCTGACGCTTCACCAATTCCCATCAACGATGAACCTGCATTTGCCATAATAGTTCTAACATCAGCAAAATCTAAATTGATCAATCCGGGCATTGTTATCAGGTCGGTTATTCCCTGAACTCCCTGTCTTAAAACATCATCCGCAACGCGAAAGGCATCCAATATCGATGTCTTTTTTTCCACTACGCTGAGAAGCTTATCATTGGGAATAATTATTAATGTATCAACTTTTTCTCTCAGATTTTCGATGCCCTCATCGGCTTGCATCGCACGTTTTCTTCCCTCAAAACCAAATGGCTTTGTAACAACACCTACCGTTAAAGCATTAATCTCTTTAGCAATTTCAGCCACTACAGGCGCGGCACCCGTTCCTGTGCCTCCACCCTTACCTGCTGTAATAAACACCATGTCTGCACCTTGAAGTGCTTCCTTTAAGGGCTCTCTACTTTCCTGAGCTGCTTGAAAACCAATTTCTGGATCTGCGCCAGCACCTAATCCTTTTGTGAGTTTTTCACCAATGTGAACTTTATAATCAGCGTCTGACATCAAAAGCGCTTGTGCGTCAGTATTAACTGCGATGAATTCCACACCCTTTAATCCCGCCTCAATCATCCTGTTGACTGCGTTTGTTCCTCCACCACCAACCCCAACGACCTTAATTAGCGCTAAGTAACTTTTACCTGCATTCGCCGACATTAAGCTCCCTCCTTTGTAAAACTATTAAATCAAACTCTCAAGTATTACTTGAGAGTTTTTGCTGGTAAACCTTAACGTAAACCTTATATTATCCATCTAGAAAATGCAACCACTTTTTAAAAAAAACTAGGAGACATCGTCAAGAAATTTGACAGCGGGGTTTGTAACAACTCTTACGTCAATATAGATCACATGTTTTTCACTCTCTGTGAGAATTTTTTCAACAATAGCACTCTTCTTTAAAACCACGCTTTCATCGTCAGCTTTCCCATATAAAACTTCGACATCATGGAACTCTTCGTCATCGTTTTTGACCGAAATCATGAGAGTCAACTTATCAACAGAGGGAGCATCGACCATGACTACTGATTCTCTCAGGTCTTTGTTAAAAGACTTCAAACAATCAATAGCATTTTTCAAGCTAACTGAATCGATTTTTTCACCGATTTTTACCTTGGTCAATTTCAGATCCAATATTACCGGAAGAGTCAAATCATCGACAAACTCTCGAGACTCCAAAACAACTACATCTTCATCGACTAGCAAGTAAATATCTTGGAATGGAACAGCAGCAACCGCTTCTCTTTCGGTCACCTTTAGTTCAACTGAATTTGGAAAATGACGATCAATTTTCACATCCTTAATCCATGGTTCTTTAAGAATTCTCTTTATTGTTTCATCAGATGACAACCTAAACATGCTTGTGTTGGAATCTATGCCACTTTGCTTAACAATTTCCGTTTCTGAAATGTACTTATTCCCAACAACTATTACCTTTTTAACATTAAAAAAATCTGAATTAAAAAGTAAGGAAAGCCCAAAAACCCCAAGGACTATCAAGAATAGAAACAATAGCGTCATCAGACGACTTTTTTTCTTTATTTTTTTAATTTTCATTCTGCGCTGAGCAGCTTTTTCTTGGACAATTTTTTTATTCATCTTCAAATTCACCTAACATAATAATTTCGGGCTCAAGCAAAACACCCTTTTTTTGATAGACTCTGCGCTGTACTTCTTTAAGTAGTAAATAAATATTTTGAGCAGTCGCCTCTCCCAGATTGATTATGAAGTTGGCGTGTTCAGTCGATACTTGAGCGTCCCCGTTACACAATCCTTTACAACCGGTTTCATCAATAAGTTTACCGGCTGATATGCCCGAAGCATTCTTAAAGACACAACCGGCACTGGGATATCCAAAGGGCTGGTTTTCCTTTCTTTTCCTAAAATATCTTTCCATCAAGAACCTAATCCTGTCAGAATCTCCCGGCTCCAATCTTAACATCGCTTCCGCTATAATTCCATATGATGAAATAGAGCTGGTACGATAACCAAACCCCAGTTCAGTTTTGTCTAAAATTCTAAGGTCACAATTGTTTGTATAGATCGTAGCTGTGCTAACAATATTTGACATACACCCATCATGAGCACCAGCATTCATAATTAAGGCGCCGCCTAAACTGCCAGGTATCCCAACCGAAAAAGCTAAACCTTTTAAAGAATTCTTCCATGCTACTTGTGCTAATGTCGAAAGAGAGACTGCCGCACCTGCTTGAATATAATTTCGATCGAGTGTAATTTTTTTGAAATCTGAGCCAAGTTCTATAGCTAATCCCTTAAACCCTCTATCGGAAACTAAAAGGTTAGAACCCTTACCTAATACAAAATAGGGAATCCGATATCTTTCAACCGTTTGCAATAACAATCTCAAGTCGCCTATCGTGTTTGCAACGGCCAAAATAGTCACATGGCCACCTGCTCTAAAAGTTACCCTTTTGGCTAGGGGAATATTGCAATAAACCCTTCCGGGCATTTCCCTGCTCAATCTCATAAATGCTTTCTCTAAAGCACGCATCTCGTTCAATCATTCACCCCTACAACATCGCTTTTTTCTTGAGAGATAAGAGAAAATCTTCCCCCACTAAATGAATGTCCCCTGCTCCCATCGTTAAAACCAAATCTCCCCTCTCGGCGTAACTAGATAAGAAATCTTTTATATCAACTTTTTTAGGTAAATATACTACATTTGAATGTGGGTTTTCTTCCATAATAAAATCTAAAATAAGTTTTCCGTTTATTCCGGGCTCAGGCATCTCTCCCGCACCATAAATATCGGTAATAATTACAACATCTGCCTGCTCGAATGAACTGCCAAAATCTCGTGCTAAAAACCTGGTCCTGGAATATCTATGAGGTTGAAAAATACAAACTATCCTTCCCCAGTCACCTTGTTTTGCAGCACTTAGGGCAGCTTCTACTTCTGAAGGATGATGCGCATAATCATCTACGAGTGTTACTCCCAAAGAGTTTCCAATTACTTGAAACCTTCTTTTAACTCCTCCAAATTTAGTTAGCGTGCAAGCCATATCTGAAAAATCAATTTCGGCCAAATTGCCAACCGCAAGCGCTGCAAGCGAATTATAGACATTGTGTTGACCTGGGATATTTAAATGCACACTTCCCTCTTTTTCCCCTTTAATAAAAACATCAAACGAACTATCGAGCGCACCGGTTTTTAGATTCTTGGCTTGATAATCATTTGAGTCCTCAAAACCATATGTAGTATATTTACATTTAACTCTTTCGATAAACTTTTTATTTTCAGGATGATCCCCGTTTATGATTAGATGTCCATCCGGTGGAAGTAAGTTAACAAATTCGAGAAACGTGGACTCAATATCCTCAATAGAATCGAAATAATCCAAGTGATCTTCTTCAATATTAGTAATCACTATCATCTTTGGCCGCAAAAAAAGCAAAGAACCATCGCTCTCGTCAGCTTCTGCAATGAAAAATTTACCTTCGCCATACTTTGCATTGCTTCCAATGTCGTTTAATTCTCCTCCAATCAAAAAAGTGGGATCCAAATCGTTTTTTTCAAACATAAACGAGATGATAGACGTAGTTGTTGTTTTTCCATGAGTTCCCGCAACTGCCACAACAACTTTCCCTTCGCCTAATTTTGATAACATTTCTGCCCGTTTAAGCACAGGTATTCCTTTGTCTCTCGCAAACTTCAATTCCAAATTATCTTCTTTTATTGCGGATGAAACGACAACAACATCCGCTGATTTTACATTTCTGGAGTTATGGCCAATTATTACGGTTGCTCCTTGCTCTCTTAGGTTTAAAGTATTACGAGATTCCTTAAGGTCTGAGCCGGAAATTTCATATCCCATTTCCAAAAGAACTTTAGCAATACCGCTCATTCCCGCTCCGCCAATTCCAATGAAATGTACTTTTTTAAAATCCATGCTTATACCCTTCTTAACCATAAGCCATCTGCTATAAGCCATCTGCCATCAGCCCATCAGTCGAGAGTCTCTTAGTGGGGAGTCGGTAGTTTGTTGGTTTTGAGATTGCTGGTTTTACCATACTCCATACTCCACACCCTCACTTTTTCTCTACTCATGTTTTCCCTAGAGGCTGGCAGCTGAGGGCTGGAGGCTGATTCCCTTTTTACCCCATACCCTTAACTATCGGCTATCACCGAGCATCTTCACCAATTTCGCTACTTCAAGCGCAGCGGCCGGCTTTCCGATTCGTTTAGCGTTCTCCTTCATGCTGCCAAGGACTTCATCATCAAAAATCAGTTCATTTACCAAGTTGAAAATTGCAATATCGCTCAAATCTCCATCTAAAATTATCCGTGCGGCTCCCTCTTTCTTTAAAATGAAAGCATTTTTCTCTTGGTGTCCACCGGTAGCGTAAGGGTAAGGAACTAGTATCGAAGGAATGCCCCTCGCCGTAATCTCGGCTATCGTGGTTGCACCGGCACGACAAAGAATCAAATCCGATACCGAATAGGCTTTGTCAATAAAGTTTAAGTAAGGATAACACGTATACAGCAACCTATCTTTTGGTTTTTTTTGCTCGATTACCTTACGTGAAATTTTGTCGAAATCAATCTTACCCGTAACATGAACTATCTGCAAATTCTCATAATCACGAAATTTATCGTATGTTTTTATTAAGGATTCATTAATCTGCCTTGAGCCCTGGCTGCCTCCAAAAACCAACAAAGTTTTTCTTTTTGGGTCAATGGAAAAATAATTTATTGCTTCTTCCTTGCTAGATTCTAAAACTCCTTTTCGAACCGGGTTTCCGGTTACGACACAGTCTCTTTTAAAAAACTTTTCTGAGGTCGGAAAGGAGACCGCCACAACATTTACCCACCTCGCCATTATTCTGTTAACCAGCCCGGGTAACGAATTCTGTTCATGAATAATAGTGGGAATTCTAAATAAGACTGCCATTCCAACCAGCGGAGCGCTAACATAACCACCTGTGCCCAAAACAACATGAGGACGAAAATCTCGTAATATTTTTATCGACTTCAAGCATCCCCAAAAAAAAGAGAAGAAGGTTTTGAAAATATGAAGGGAAATCTTTCGTTTAAATCCACAAATATTTACTGTTTTGAGAGGATAGCCCGCTTGGGGAACAACCGTTGCTTCCAAACCTTTCTTTGTTCCCACA
The DNA here is from genome assembly GCA_030614255.1 of Actinomycetes bacterium. Lineage (GTDB taxonomy): Bacteria > Actinomycetota > Aquicultoria > UBA3085 > Oleimmundimicrobiaceae > JAUSCH01. The sequence goes on along the minus strand of JAUWKI010000020.1, from coordinate 13,280 downwards.
AATAAAATATCAGCCCCGGGAACGATGGTTTTCACTTCTTCCGCTATTGCCAGCCCGGGATAAACATGTCCCGCTGTGCCTCCTCCGGTTATAATAACTCGCATCTTAACTCCTTGAGGCCGATTTTCTTCTTGGTGAATTTGCAATATTTAATAAGACCCCTATGCTACAAAGATTTACTAAAAGGGATGAGCCGCCAAAACTTAAAAACGGAAGTGTTACTCCGGTAATCGGCAAAATCCCTGTAACACCACCCATATTAATCAGAGCTTGCGTAGCTATTAAGCAAACCATTCCACAACCCAATAGCCTCCCAAATTTATTCTTAGACTTAAGCGATATAATTAAACCCGTAAAAATTAGCACTACAAATAAGACCACTACAGAAAGAGTGCCTGCCAGACCAAGCTCCTCACCAATTATTGCAAAGATAAAATCAGTATGCGCTTCGGGGAGGTACAGAAACTTTTGCCTACTCATACCTAGCCCGATTCCAGTTAAGCCACCGCTGCCAAATGCAAGCAATGACTGAATGATATGGAACCCCGCATCTTTCGGGTCTTGCCAAGGATCCAAAAAGGCAAAGAACCTTCTCAACCTATACGGCTCAAAAATAATAGATATACCAATTAAAAGCAACCCAGCCAATCCTAGACCCATCAAATGACGCAACTTGGCCCCGCTTAAAAACATAAGAAAAAAAAGGGAGAAACAGATAATTAAGATGGACCCTAAATGCGGCTGCATAAATAGTAAGCCAATAATTAACCCAACAACCAGCAGGGGAACGAATAAGTCTGAAAAATTTTTAAACTTGCCGTGTCTTTTGGATAGAATATCGGCGACAAACAAAATCGTTGCAAATTTTACAAATTCCGAAGGTTGAAATGAATAAACTCCTACAGAAATCCATCTGCGCGCCCCACCAACTTCAAGCCCAATCCCCGGAACAAAGACTAGAGCGAGAGCAACTACAGAAAGACCAATGCCCACCCATGAAAACTTTCTCAATAAACGATAGTCCAAACAGATAAATAAAATCGCTCCTGTTATACCAATAAGAATCGATAGAATTTGCCGTTTGAAATAATAATAGCTATCCCCTTTACTTGAAAAGGCCATTACGGAGCTAGCGTTTAAAACCATAATGGCTCCAATAAAAAGCAAAATCGAAGTTGCTCCGATTAAAGTCCACGATAGTCTCGATCTAAGCATTCTTCGAGCCATAAAAATCTTCCTTTATCTTTAAGGTAGTCTTCCTAAAGACCTCTCCCCTTTCTCTGTAATCAGCAAACATATCAAAGCTAGCGCAAGCAGGAGAGAGAAGAACAACGTCACCAGACTCAGAGGTTTTGGCGGCCATATGAACGGCATCAACCAACGAAGAGCTTTCTTTCGTGGGTATTTTAAGGGCAAGGAAAGCGTTTTTTATCTCATTCGCCGCTTCTCCAAACACAATCACCGTCTTAACTCTATCTTTGGAGGCCTTGGCAACCCCTTGAAAAGTATTTCTTTTATTGCGACCACCAGCAAGCAAAATTATCGGTTTGTTACCAAAGGCAGTCAGGGCCTTAATCACCGCATCTGGATTCGTGGCCTTCGAATCGTTATAAAACTCCACTCCCCCGATAGTTGCCACATGCTCAACCCTGTGTTTAAGCCCCTTAAAATCTAAAAGCACTTCTCGCACCAAAGCCAATGGCACTCCACCTATTAAAGCAGCCGCCGCAGCAGCCATGACGTTATCCAAATTATGCTCGCCTTTTATTTTTAGCTCATCAACAGAACAGACCTCATTTTTGGCTCCATTACCATTAAAGAAGATCTTGCCCGATTTAATAAAAATCCCCGTATTAAACTCTTTAAACTTACTAAAAGGAAAAATTTTTCCTTTTATTGAAGGAGCAACACTCCAAGTCAAAGGATCATCGTAACTTAAAATCGCATAATCATCTTCTTTTTGATTAAGAAATATCCTTTTCTTTGCCTTCGCGTAATCTTCGATGCTTGAATAGCGGTCAAGGTGATCATCTGTTATGTTTAGCAGGATACTTATACGCGGACAAAATTTTATAATATTTTCAAGCTGAAAACTGCTTAACTCCACAACAAATTTTGTACCGGACGAAGCGTCATCAAGACTTTCTACCAGTGGTTGCCCAATATTACCCGCAACCATGGTGGGATAAAATTTCTTATACATCTCACCAATCAAAGTAGCAGTCGTTGTCTTACCATTCGTTCCCGTAATCCCTACAATAAAAGCGTTGGGACCAGCAAGCCGATAAGCAAGCTCTACCTCACTCCATATGGGTATTTCAGCTTTCTCTGCTTTTTTTACCAAAGAAATATTGCTAGGAACTCCTGGACTGATAATAATAAGCTCTTTATTTTTTAAAAGATAAGACGGTTGTGACCCAAGGTGAACGGAGACGCCTTGCTTTTGAAGATCGGTAGCCGTTGCGTGTAAAGATGGACTATTCGCGCCATCCGCTATCAAAACTTCCGCTCCCAAAGATTTTAATTTTTTTGCCGCCGCTACACCGCTCCGGGCCATCCCCAGAATCAAAACTCTTTTTCCCTTAAGATTCATAGATTTCAATCCTAAAATAACTAAAGCTTCCTTGTGTTATATGATTTAACGCATTGCCGACATAAAATAGAAAGAGAAACCGGTACCAGCAAGAATGCCAGTTACTATCCAAAACCTAATCATGATTTTCGTTTCTGACCAACCCAACATCTCAAAATGATGATGAATGGGCGCCATTTTAAGTATTCGTTTACCAAAATAACGGAACCATATTACTTGAGCTATAACCGAGAGACCCTCGATAACATAGATTCCGCCTATTAAAATCAGCAACAATTCGGTCTTGGTTAAAATAGCCATTGCGGCTATAGCTCCACCTAAACCAAGTGAGCCAGTGTCACCCATGAAGATGTCGGCAGGATGGGAATTGTACCACAAAAATCCAATACAGGCACCGGCAACAGCCGCACAAAAAATAGCCAAATTTAGATGATCCTGTCGAAAAACAATTCCCGCATACGCCAACATAATTATGGTCACTGTGCCGGCAGCAAGACCATCCAACCCATCAGTTAAATTAACTGCATTTGATGTACCGGCAATAATCAAAAACAGAAAAATTAGATAAATCCATGGAATAACGATTGTTCTTCCACCGAGCGTTACAACAGACGCGACACTGCCAAAAGACAGGTTTATTCCGGTAAGTGGCAAATTTACATCTGTTGATATTCCAACCCAATTCACCGCAAGCAGTCCGAATACAATCGTAATAAGGGCCTCACTAATAAGTTTCGTTCTTGCTCTAAGCCCAAGAGACTTTTCTTTAATTAATTTAAGATAGTCGTCAAAAAAACCAACTAGGCCACATGAGATCATTAAGAAAATGGCAACGATGGTGAGGTTCTGCAAGTCGGACACGATGAAAAAAGAAAATAGCGCGGAGAGTAATATAACTAAACCACCCATGGTGGGCGTTCCACGCTTAACCAGGTGTCCCTGCGGACCATCGACACGAATTATTTGTCCAAGGTCTTTGGCTTTTGAAAACTTTATCCATAAAGGGGTAAGAATTCCGGCGACAATTAAAGACAAGACAGCGGTTATAAAAACCTGGTAAGTTGGAAATCTTTCAATATTAAAGATGTTTGAAAATATGCGAATTAACATCTCTCTCCTTGATTAATAGAATGTACCAATTCTTCCAGCATCATAACCCTGGAGCCTTTAACTAAAATGACATCGCCGGATTTGATAATTTTTTTAACTTTTTCTTCAGCATCCTTAAGATTATCGCAGACAAAAATGTTTTTTGCATCCATTCCCCTCTTGGTTGCTCCATGCGCAATCTGCTTGGCCTTTTCTCCAACGGTAAATAATAAATCAATGTCATTTTTTTTAACAAGGGCACCGACCTCTTCGTGTAATTTTGAAGAAATTTCTCCCAGCTCAGCCATATCTCCCAAAACAGCCAGTCTTCTTTTCTTGCGTTTAATGTCCTTTAATGATTCAAGCGACGCTCGCATTGAATCGGGGTTGGCATTATAAGCATCATTGATAACCGTAACACCTTTAGAATTTGTAAAAACCTGCATTCGCATCTCAGTGACTTTACAATCTTCAAGACCCTTTTTTACATCATCAAGCGAGAGGCCGATTTTAATCGCTACCGATGCCGCAGCCAATGCATTGTAAACATTATATCTGCCGAGAAAAGGAAGTTTTAAGAGCACTGATTCGTCTTTATAAACAATTTTGAAAGAAAGGTGACCGTTTGTATCAACTTTCAAATCCTTGCCCCTTATATCGGCTTTCCCGGAGAGACCATATGTAACAATAGTAGCTGATGCCATCTTCTTTAATCTGTTTGTCCAGACATCATCCTGATTTAATATTACGAATCCGTTGTGGGGGACGACTTCGATAAGTTCAGCTTTCGTTTTTGCAATCGCTTCTTCTGAACATAACAGTTCAAAATGTGTCTTTCCTATGTTTGTTATAAGGCCAATGGTAGGAAGCGCGACTTCACAAAGCTCCGTAATTTGCCCTCTTCCTCTCATGCCCAGCTCCACCACCAAAACATCCGTATTTAAATCCGCTTTCAGAACTGTCAACGGAACCCCTATTTCATTGTTGTAGCTTTTCTCGGTATAAACCGTGGAAAATTTTCTTTTTAAGATGCTTCCTATCATATCTTTGGTAGTTGTCTTTCCGGTGCTTCCTGTTATGCCTATAACCTGGCAATCTAGCTTTTTTCGAACCAGTCCTGCCGTTAACTGCAATGCTTTTAGAACATCTTGAACTTTTATGACAGCAGAGTCGTTGGGTAAAGTCTTGGTCTTCGCTCTAATTTTATTATCCCAACGTTCGGTAAAAAACCCCGAAGCGCCTTTTCTTATAGCATCTTCAATAAATTCATGGCCATCAAAATGTTCTCCCTTAATAGGAACAAAGAAATCACCCTTCGTTAGGGAGCGGGTATCCGTGCAGATTGATGAGATGACAAAATTCTCGGAACCAAAGACGAGCTCACCAGATGGCAATATGGAAATCAATTCCGTTATACTTATTTTTAACACGATGTCAGCTCCCGTAATGCATTCATAGCAACCACCCTATCATCGAAGGGAACGATTTTATCGCCAAAAATTTGTCCCGTTTCGTGACCTTTCCCTGCAATCAATATCACATCACCCGCTTTAGCTAAAGAAACTGCATGATAAATTGCTTCTTTTCTGTCAGTAATCGTGAGATAATCCGCAGTTGAAATTTCCTTTAACAATCCTTCTTCGATTTTTCCAATTATTGCCGTTGGTTCTTCGCTTCTTGGGTTATCCGAAGTTATAATGGTAAAATCGCTCAGCTTACCCGCAATTGCTCCCATTAACGGCCTCTTTTTGCTGTCCCTGTCACCACCGCAGCCAAAGACTGTAATAACACGCTTCTTGGCTATTTTTCTGGCTGCCTTAATTAGTTTTTCTAGCCCGTCAGGAGTATGCGCATAATCAATAAAGACACTAAATTTCTGCCCACAATCTATGGCTTCAAATCTTCCCGGGATATTTAAGACTCCCTCTACCCCCGCTTTTATGACATCGGGTGGCATTTTCATGGAGAGTCCCACCCCAATCGCTGCTAACGAGTTGTAGACATTGAACTCCCCTCTTAGTTTTACCGATAAATCTAAAGCTAAGGTTGAGGTTAACAATTTAAACCTTGAGCCGGTCTCTAGGATTCTGACTTTATCCGCCATAACCTCAGCAGGTTTTACCAGCCCATAGCCAGTTACTCTCGTGTTTTGAGAAGCTATCTGCCTGCCATAAGGGTCATCTGTATTTATGACCTTCATGACATCACTATAATCATCGAATATTTTTTTCTTCACGTTAAAATATCTATCCATATCCCCGTGATAATCTAAATGATCTTGGCTTAGATTGGTAAAAACCAAGACATCAAAATGACATCCGTCAATGCGATGAAGATCGATTGCATGGGAAGAAACCTCCATCACCACATGAGAAACGCCCTCGTCGACCATCTTCTTAAAAAGTTTTTGCAAATCATATGATTCCGGGGTAGTTCTCTCTGCAGGCAGGACATCATCACCGACTCTATGTTGAACAGTGCCTATTAAGCCCGTTCTTTTGCCCCCTGCTCTAAAAATGCTCTCAACTAAGTAACTTGTAGTAGTTTTACCATTGGTACCGGTAATCCCAACGAGTTTTAACTTAGATGTGGGGTCATTAAATAGGATTCTCGATAAAAACGCCAGCGCTTCTCTCGATTTTCGGACCTGTATTTGTGATATCGAATTCGAGATACTTTGCCAACGTTCGGTTATAACTGCAACAGCCCCCGATTTAATAGCGTCCTCGATGTAAAGATGGCCATCGGTTTTAAACCCTTTTATACATACAAAAAGACTCCCCGGCCTTACTTTCCGTGAGTCATATGCAATATCAACAATATTAAGATTTAATTTTCCCTCTGTTCTTTCTGTCTTTAGAGAGGGAATACATTCATTAAGTCTAAACAATACTCTCACCGTACCTGGCATATTTTATCATAGCTGGGTCAAACAATCTAACCTGAGAACTTGGTTCATCTCTAGCTTGGTGGAATTTTTAAATACCGTAAGCTGAATTCGGCTAAATTTTTAAAAACCGGCGCGGCAACATGGCCTCCGTAAATTACTTCTTTCGGTTCATCGATAACTACTATAATAGCTATCTGAGGGTCTTCAACCGGGGCAAACCCTACAAATGAAGCTACATATTTGTCTTTCTCGTACCCCTTACCGTCTGTTCTGGCTTTCTGAGCAGTTCCTGTTTTACCTGCCACCCTGTAACTGTCTATCTGTGCGTTTTCTCCTGTTCCCTCAGTTATTGCTTTCTCTAAAATCTGCTTCATCCGCTTGGCTGTTTTAGATGATAGAACCTTTTCGCCTTGTTTACATTCTACCTCTTTAATTATTTTCCCATTGGTATCAATAATTTTATTCAATATGTTGGGCTCTACCAGCAAACCATCATTTGCGATGATAGAAAAAGCCTGAAGAACCTGCAAACTTGTCGCGGACATCCCTTGACCAAATGGGATATTTCCAATGGATGAACCGGACCATTTTTCAGGAGCCGGAACATAACCCCGCACTTCTCCGGGAAAATCAATTCCTGTCTTTTGACCAAAACCAAAGGTTGAGAGATAATCGCAAATTCTTTTTTTTCCAAGTTTTTGTCCAATTACAACGGCACCAACATTGCTAGATTCGCTAATTATCCTGGTAAATGTAAAGTCTTCAGTCGGCCTGCTGTGAGAATCCTTAATTATCTTATCGGCAACTTTAATCCTATCAGGTAATCTAAAAACATCCGTTGGTTCGTAAATTCTTTCCTCCAACGCCGCCGCTCCTATAATCATTTTAATTGTGGAGCCCGGTTCAAATAGATCGGTTATAGCTCGATTTCTAAAATAAGAAGAATCCGCTTGGGTATAGTTATTTAAATCAAAGGAAGGATAATTGGCAATCGCCAGTATCTCGCCGGTTTTTGGATTCATTACAATAATGTTACCCGACTTCGCGTTGAACTCCTCAATACAAGCAGTAAGTTCCTCCTCAGCTTTAAACTGTATTGTCTTGTCTATGGTCAAAATAACGTCTTTCCCATCAATAGATGGAGATAACTCAAAGATGCCGGTCGATATAGACCTCCCGATAGGGTCCTTTTCAACTAATAGACGTCCAGGCAACCCCCTTAAGACATCATCATAAAACATTTCCAATCCCACCAGTCCATTATTGTCTATTCCCACGAAGCCAATAACATGGGATGCCAATTCGTCACACGGATAGCACCTTTTGCTTTCATTTAAAAAACCGATGCCTTCAATTTTGAGGGCTTTTATACGCTTCGCCACCGATTGGTTGATTTTTCGAGCAAGATAAACAAACCCACTGTCCTTGTTGAGTTTTTCTAAAAGAGTTCTTTCGTCAATTTTTAATATGAGAGATAGCTGAGAAGCGATGCTTTCGGACTCTTTGATAAAATAGGGATTTGCATAAACTGTGACTGCGTCTGCACTTGTAGCCAGCAAGTTACCATTCCTGTCGTAGACGTTACCCCGTTTGGGCGCAATTTCAATTGACCTTAAGCGTTGCTTTTTTGCTAAGTCTTCATATCTTTCCGCTTCAACGGCCTGAACATCTACTAGTCTCATTGCAACTGCCAGGAACCCTAAAAAGAAAAGACCAATAATAAAAAAGAGTCTTGCATTGCCTCGTTTACGAGACTTCGCAGACACTAATGATTCCTCCTTATATTTAAGTCATTGTTGTAATTAACATTTCTGAAACCAGATAAAGAAAGATGAAATTCAATTCTAGTCGCTGAATTTCTCATAGTGGTTGTTCCTCATTGCTAGCTTGTTTTTAATATTATCGTCAGATATCTTTACATAGTTCACTTTGCTTGGAACAACCATGCCAAGTCTGCCGAGCGCAATCTTTTGAATCCGCTCGGGTGATTTAAGTTGCGCCAGTTCAATTACCAGTTTCTGATTGCAAGCTCGTTCTTCTTGCAAAATCTCCTGTAAATTTTCGACCTCAATAGCGGTTTGGGTAACCGAGGTTTGCTGAACCGCGCTAAATGCAACGGCTGCCAATAAAGCAACAAAAACCATTACAATAAACCCTAAAGAAACATCTTGTTTTCGTCTGTTAGTTACTAATTTAAGATGTCTTTTGACCGCTTTTTTTTCTGGCCTATGCGCTAGCTTCTTTGCTGTTTGCATTAATCATCGCACCCCTGTTCCGCTAGGAACCTATTAACAAGCTTTCTCTGCAACTCTTAGTTTTGCACTTCTAGCTCGAGGATTCTCCACTACCTCCACCTCTGTTGGTGTTACCGGTTTTCTGGTCAATATCTTAAGCGTGGGGTGTTTCCCACATACACAAACCAACAATTCTGGTGGACAAACACAACCTCTCGAATGTTCTTTGAAAATATTTTTTACAATCCGATCCTCTAGGGAATGATATGAAATTACCATCAATCTTCCTCCCGGCTTAAGATGCTTTATAGCGCTCTCTAGCCCTTTTTCTAAAGAAGCCAGCTCCTTGTTGACTTCAATCCTCAAAGCTTGAAAAGTTCTTTTTGCGGGATGACCACCTTTTCTTCTTGCACTTGCCGGAATAGCGCTCTTAATGAGCTCGACAAGGTCGAAAGTTGTTTTTATTGACTTTCTCTTCCTCGCCTCTGCAATAAAACGTGCAATCCGACTTGCCCATCTTTCCTCTCCATATTTCTTTATCAATCCGGTTAACTTACCTTCCGGATACTCATTTAACACATCATACGCTGTTAGTTTCTGGTTCAAATCCATTCGCATATCGAGAGGAGCATCATATCTGTAACTAAAACCTCTCTCAGGAAAATCAAACTGATATGAGGATGCTCCTAAATCAAATAAGATCCTGTCTACTTTCAAAAAACCAACTTCTGACAAAATATCGTCTAAATCGCTAAAATCACCTTTAATTAACTTGATTTGCTGGCTGAAGCTCGATAATTCATCTTTTGCTCTATTGATAGCCGCTTCATCTTTATCGATTCCTATTAGAAAACCGTCTGGCACTATTGCTTCCAAAATTGCCTTCGCATGTCCTGCCCCGCCCAAGGTGCAATCTATTGCGATGTTGCCATTTTCTAATTTTAAATGCTGTATGACTTCAGCCAGCAAAACCGGTATATGTTCAAATTTCATTTAAAACCCTACTTTTTTGTTGGCTGAAGTCTTTACTTCGACGTTTGCTAAGATTAATCTGCGACTTTTGATAAGTCCTCAATAACTATTGTCTTACCCCGCCCAAGGTGCTCGACAATTTTGCTCCAAAACAACTCCAGCCAACAAATTTATAAGCGATATTCAGTTATCAATAGCTAAATCAAGAGTTCCTCTGCTATATCGGAGTAAGAGCTCTCGGCTTCTTTTTGATAAGTTTCCCAATTATCTTTATCCCAAACTTCCAATCTGTCCGAGACCCCAATAATCACAACATCTTTACTCAAATCGGCATATTCCCGAAGATTATTTGGAATCAATATCCTTCCTTGCTTTGTGATATTTTCTTCGCTCGCGCCCGCGAAGAAAAAACGAGAGAATTTTCTCGCATCTTTTTTTGCTAACGGAAGAGACCTGATTTTGTCTTCCCACTGTGACCACTCCGTTTTAGGGATTACAAATAAACATTTTTCCATACCCACGGTTATCACAACACCATCAGCAAGACCATCTCTGAATTTGGATGGTAATATTACCCTTCCTTTTTCATCTAATGAATGTTGAAACTCTCCTAAAAACACTTTTTCTCCTTAAGTTAATTTCAAGATATTTCCACTTTACTCCATTTCGTTCCACTTTTCAACACCTTGATATAATTTTCGGCAAAAAAGTAGTAAAACTTTAATGTTTCTTTAAAAAAATTTGATTTAATCGTTTTCTTTAAATGGATATACGAATGCAAATATCAATCTAACGGCCGGGATAAAACAGGTTGCTCTTCTTTAAGAACTCATATCTACAAATATGGTTGAGCAGCAGACCAGCTAAAGAGCTGGGTAAATTCTAAAAATATCTTTATTCCAAAATACAGATAAATTAATTGAAGGAAGTTGATAAACAAAGAGCGTTATCTTCTGATAAAAGTAAAATCATAGAAAGAGATGAAATAAGATAAAAATAAGTTCGAAGAAACTGAAGGTTTAGAAGAATTGTTTATATCTTATCTAAGCATCTGGTTGTTCAATCTAACATCCCGGTTTCTTTGCAAAAAAACATACGAGAGTTAAAATTATCGACTCTCGTATGTTTTAAAGTTTCTAACTTACTTATTACTGAACGGTAATTGAATCACTTGTATCCACATTGGCGGTCGGGTCATACGTCCATCCACCAAGAGCAACGTCATCAACCGTGAAAGTGAAGGTGCCGCTCGCGCGTTTAACCCTATCCGAGGTAAGCGATATTTGACCACTGGCGTCTGTTACTCCGATATCGCTATCGCTCGTCAACTCACTCCAATGCCCATATACTGTGACGCCTTCAACAGGATTGCCGTCGGCATCAACGATAGTCACCGTTGCAATGGCCGTCGTGTTTATTCCCTTAACTTTTGTAGTCATGTCGATGCTTGCCACATGCATTGTGTTTATTGGCGCCTCAGCCACCGTGGCACTGACAACGTTGGATAACTTCGCTTCGTTACCGGCTGCATCATAGGCACAAACAGCGTAGTAGTAAGTTGTTCCAGTGGTGCCAGTTAAATCGGTGTATGATATACCTATTGTGGAATCCAGATAATCTGTGATCTTATCGATTGTGCCCACAATGCTCCGATAAATCTTATAACCCACTACTCCAACATCATCTGTCGCCGCCGACCAAGTTAGTTCAATGCTCGGATAAGCACCTGCTGTGACCGTTAAATCAGTAATCGTCGATGGCTGTACAGTATCCGGAATCGTGTTCGGAGCTGCCTCATCGGCATCTACCAAACCATGTCCGTATTTAATATCAAATCCAGCGGCGCCCAAATCATCGGCCGTGTTTTGCAATAAGGAACGTATCTCAATATTGCTATATGTCGGATAAGCTATCTTAGCTAAAGCCACTGTGCCTGCTACATGAGGACACGCCATCGAGGTTCCGCTTCCCGTAGCGTATCCATCGTTAAGATAAGTTGAATATATACTTACACCAGGTGCAGAAAGTTCCACGTCTGGGCCCGTGCTGCTCCATGTTGCCCTGGTGTCTGTATCATCGGTTGCAGCTACGGCAATTACCGAATCGTATCTCGCGGGATAGTCCACACTATCAGTTTTGCCTGCCGGATTTCCATCGTTTCCGGCCGCGGCAACTAAAATTAGACCGTTTTGGTAAGCGTTATCGCAAGCAGTTTCCAAGGTAGAGGAATAAAAATCGGAGCCGAGACTCATTGAGATGACATCCATATCATTATCTACAGCCCAATCAACTCCGGCCACAACATCGCTCAAATAACCGCTGCCTGAGGAATCAAGTGCTTTAACTGCATACAAACTTGCCTCGGGAGCCACGCCGACAACACCCTCGGCGTTATCTTCCGCTGCCACGATGCCCGCGCAGTGAGTCCCGTGTCCGTTGTCATCTAGGGCATATTACTCATAGATGTGTGCTAGAAGAGCATCGTTTATGCTGTTAATTAGCTGTATTATAGATATATTTATTAAACTGTTTTAATAAAGTGATTGGGAAAGGGTAAAATGCATAAAAAAAACGATGCTTGTATTGCGGAGGACATCAAGTAAAAAGAAATGGACATTATGCAAGCGGTAGACAGAGATGGTTCTGTCATGACTGTCAAAAATCGTTTTGTTGGCAGAGACCAGGCAACAAGAAAATCAAAGAAAGAATTTGGTTTGAGAGATGGATCGTTGAAGGGTACTCGGTACGCCAACTATGTCAGCACAGTGGACATAGCTCGGCCAAGTTGTATCGTATTATCGACTACTGGTTGGAACATCCACCTCATACCGAGACAGACTTATTGGAGGGCATAGATTGCTTGATATTAGATGGAACTTTTCTTTACCGACCAAAAAGTATTGTGACAATAATGGATGCTAGAACCAATGCGGTCATAAATGGTGTCTATGGTATCAGTGAGAATTCAGAATCACAGCTTATGACATTTCTTATTTCATTGAAAGAGAAGGGTTTGTCCCCAACAAGCTGCACAATTGATGGCAATCCTCAAGTAAAAAGGGTTTTAAAGAAGCTATGGCCGGATGTAATAATCCAGAGATGCTTAGTCCATATCCAAAGACAAGGATTAAGTTGGTGTCGGATGTATTCCAAGACGAACTACGCTAGGGATTTAAGAAACATCTTTCGTCAAGTGACATACATAAAGACCAAACAAGAGCGAAACTCATTCATTAATTGCGTAAAACAGTGGGAAGAAAGGTATGGTAAATACATAGCTAAAAGACCAGAAAAAGGCAGAGTCTTCTCTGACATTAAAAGAGCAAGAAGCATGCTTCTAAGGGCTCTCCCTGACATGTTCCACTATCTAGATGATCCAAATATTCCTTCCACTACGAATGGGTTGGAAGGATATTTTTCAAGACTTAAAGGACACTATCGACAACACAGGGGCCTATCACAAAATAAGAGAAAGAATTACTTTAATTGGTATTTTTTTCTT
>JAUWKI010000040.1 GCA_030614255.1 Actinomycetes bacterium | reverse complement strand
TATGCATTTTACCCTTTCCCAATCACTTTATTAAAACAGTTTAATAAATATATCTATAATACAGCTAATTAACAGCATAAACGATGCTCTTCTAGCACACATCTATGAGTAATATGCCCGCAATGACGGGGAAGAATTAATCCTTATTTCTTCCAAAATCAACTCTTTTTTCTCAGGTTTCTCCTTTGAAATACTTATAGCATTATCTATAATCGTATCGGCTCGGTCAAGTAAGTCCATGTCATTTGAGTGAATCTCGGCGAGTACATCGCCCGCCTCAATGTAATTTCCAACCTTGCGTTTCAAAATGATGCCTACAGAGCTATCTATCTTATCATCCTTTGCCGCGCGACCCGCGCCCAGCTCAAGAGCAGCCCTTCCAACTGCTTCAGCATCAATTGACGAAATATAGCCACCATTTGGAGCTGTGTAATCAGAAATTATCTTTGCCTTTGTTAAAACATCGTAATCATCAATTATCCCCGAATCTCCACCTTGAGCTTCGATAAGTTGGACAAATTTATCGAGGGCTTTGCCCGAGGAAAGAATCCCCTCCAACTTCTTCCTGGCAAGACCTATCTCTTTTTCAAGTCCGCCCAAAACGAGCATGCGTGAGCCAAGATTAAGACAAAGTTCTGTCAAATCCTTTGGCCCATTCCCTTTAAGCGTATCCATTGCTTCCTTGATCTCAAGAGAATTCCCCACCGCAAATCCAAGTGGCTCATCCATATTTGTAATTACCGCAACCGTCTTTCGCTCAGCTTTTTCGCCAACATCAACCATCAATTTGGCCAATTTTCTTGCATCGCCTAGATTCTTCATAAAGGCACCTGAGCCGACTTTTACATCCAAAACAATCGCGTCCGCCCCACCGGCGATTTTTTTGCTCATGATACTCGACGCTATCAAGGGAATACTTGAAACCGTTGCGGTTACGTCTCTAAGCGCGTAAATTTTCTTATCTGCAGGGTTTACACTTTTGCTTGCTCCGATAATCGCGATGCCAATTTTAGATACCTGCTCAATGAATTCGCTCATCGTGAGATATGGGCTAAATCCTGGGATGGATTCAAGTTTATCTATTGTTCCACCAGTATGACCTAGACCGCGACCAGATATCTTGGCAACCGGAACACCTGCCGCGGCAACCAGAGGAGTAACAACTAAAGTGGTTTTATCTCCAACACCGCCTGTGCTGTGTTTATCGACTTTTATGCCGGGAATTGCACTCAAATCTACCTGTTTACCAGAGGAAACCATGGTTTTGGTTAAATTGCTGGTTTCGTCGACATCTAAACCCCTGGTATAGCAAGCCATAAGAAATGCCGACATTTGGTAATCGGCGACTTTACCTTTAACAAACTCCTGCACAATAAAATCAAGTTCTTTTGACGTAAGTTTTTCACCATCACGCTTTTTGGCTATTACATCATACACTCTCATTTTATACCTTCTATAATGGGAAGCAATCTAATCGTGACAATATCAGAAAGCGCTGCTTGTAACAAGCTTTTATTAAAGCTCAATTATCTCAATAGAGGAAGTTTCACAATCCAGAAACAAAAGCCGATTTCTTAAAGGTTTTCCTATTTTCAAAAGAACCTTAACGACCTCTTGAACCTGGAGAGCGGCAACCATGATCGGAGTAGCTGTTGGAGTGCCTAAAGATGTTTCCGCCCCTCTCTCAACTTTTTGGGAGGAACTAAAGACTGAATCCAAGCCGGGGTCTTCGGGAAAAATGGTAGATACTTCTCCCACAAAACCCGCGATTGCTCCATGCACGAGAGGAACGTTTAAGTTCTTAGCCGCCCTTTGAAGAGCTGAGCGTGCAGAAAAAGTGTCCAGAGCATCGACTATCACATCGGTGCCTTTTAAAATTTCCTTAAATTCACCTTCATCGGCCATTACCTGATAGGGATAGACTTCAACCGAAGAGTTAATTTTAGTAACTCTCCTAACGGCGGATAAGGTTTTTTCTTCTCCAATATTTTCCTCGGTAGCCAAAAGCTGTCTGTTTAAATTGCTTTCCTCAAAGACGTCCCCGTCGATAACAATTATTTGACCAACTCCAAGGCGCGCCAGAAGCTCGATAGCAGCTCCCCCTAGACCACCCAGTCCAACCACGGCAACTTTCGATTTAAGCAGCTTGGTCTGGCCCTTAATGCCAATTGTTCCAATGTTGCGTAAATATCGTCGGGGAATAATCTCATTTTCAAGAGCAACTACCTCAACCTCACGTTTGGGAAGTTGAAACGCGGAGGCCAGTTTTTGCGTCGTCGAAACGTCGATGCCATCGCAAAAGATGCCATCGGACAGCTTGAATTTTTGAAGATGCTTTTTTATTTCAAAAAGAATTGTATCTTTTCTAAAATTGGTCATTCGTTACCCCTGCGCTTCCATCTTTTATCTCCCTTATCCTCCTCCAACCGGCGGAAAGAGAGCCACTCTATCTCCATCTTGAAGCCCCTGGTTGGACTCAACGCTTCTTCCATTAACCATTGCTATATGAACATGCTTTTCGAGAATATTAAATTTATTTAAAAGACTTGCAATAGTTGCTCCCTCCTCAATCTCAACAAATGAAAATTGAGGAATCTCATTTTTCTCGGCATATTTTACAAGTGTAGCGTAAAACCGCAATTCTATTTTCATCATTGACCCCAATTTTAAAAAAAGGCCTGGCGTGAACCAGGCCTTTTTCTCTCTAGTCTTCGTGCACGCTGTCTAAATCTTCGTTAGAAACATCAAACACCGTGTTGTGAGGCGGCAGCTTCTCCTTGGTCATAAAGAGAGGCAATCTATCGTGTGCCTTAGTAAAACCAGCCCTCTTGTTAAAGTCACGTTCCGTCCGAAGCACTTTTTTGCCCAACTTCGTTACGTCATCACCCGTAAGCTCCAAGCCATACATAGCATTCAGCATGTCAACTACAGCCGGATTAGCACGTTCATCTGTGAGAGTTGCAAAAGCAACAAAGAGACAGAGTCCCGTGCAATCAGTCGCAGCAGTTGCAACCTGGAAGGCCTTGGAAAGCTCCGCTTTTCCTTTTGGGTCCAACGGGTCAACTTTCCCTCCGCACCCCGCAATCTCCATAGCAATAACATAACCGGCAGTATGATCAGCCCCCATCGGAGATGTGGCGTAAGTAACTCCTGTGCCCTTCGTGGCCCTTGGGTCGTAAGCAGGCATTCCCTGTCCTTTAACCTGGGGCACACGTTCAATGCCATAGACTTTTCCAAGGCAAGTGCAACCGCTTCCCACAATTTTCCCAAGAGGAGATCCTTTTTCGGCTTCTTTAAGAAGGTTGATAGCGCCTTCCCCGTCGCCGAAAGAAACTATTCCGGCCTCCATGGCCACTCCGATTGTGTCACCCATCTCTATGGTGTCCAACCCGATGTCATCACAGAGTCTGTTTAGCCGGGCAATGATGTCGAGGTCACCAATACCGCAGTTGGCCCCCAAAGCCCAGATACTCTCGTACTCAAAACCACCGGTTATCTCGGTTCCATCCTCAAGTTTGTAAACGTTGGAGCAGTTAATTATGCAACCCGGCGAACAAGGATGAGTGGGATTTCCCTTTCTCTTGAGGATAATCTCCCTCATCGTCTCCCCACCAATATTATTTGCTTCCTCAAAACGGCCGCTGGAGAAATTTTTTGTAGGAAGCGCTCCGGCTTCGTTTAGGATATTGATGAGAATAGCTGTTCCATAGAGAGGTAGTCCTTCACCACTAATTGAATCTTTTTTAAGGGTATCGGCAAAAATTTTGGCTGCCTTGTTAAAGGAATCTTTATCTTTAATGTTGACTCCCGGCGCGTCTGTCCCGTCAACCACAATGGCTTTTATTCCCTTGGAACCCATCACGGCACCAAGCCCTCCTCTTCCGGCTTGCCTGGTTGGAACCCCATCAATATCAGTAACCGAAATATTGGCCGCGGCCATCTTGGCCTCACCAGCCGGACCTATACAAGCAACGGCTACTTTTTCACCATATTTTGCCCGCAGCTTTTCAACGGCGTTGTATACTAAATCGTTCTTTAATTCATTAGACGGTTTAAGGGTAGCGCCATCTTTGTTGACAAACAAAACATAAGATTCGCCATCTTTCGCCTTGCCTTCGATAATAATCCCCTCAATCTGTAATTTGGCAAGTCTTACGCCCAATGTTCCTCCAACATTTGATTCCTTAATGCCTCCGGTAAGAGGACTCTTTGCTCCAAATGAAACTCTCCCTGAATTCGGGCAATTCGTCCCTCCCAGTAAACCCGGGGCAATCACCAGCTTGTTTTCTTTACCTAGCGGATTACAAAGCGGATTTACCTCCGCTGCCACCACAGTTGAAGTGAACCCTCTTCCACCTAACCCATCATACTTTTTGGGAACGTCTTCGAGTTTCACCTCTTTTTTTGTTAGATTAACTCTTACTATCTTTGACATAACATACCCCCTTTAATAAATAACCGAAGAAAACTTCTTTTAAAACTCAAATCCTCTACGGTCACCACCTCCTTAAAAGACAAAAGGAAACCGAACAAAAGCTCGGCCTCCTTTGCAAATTGGCAGGCATAAAAGTTACTTTTCATACCCTATCGGTTCAGCTCCTCAGAGAGATAACTGAACTCGGAGGACTTAATTTAATTGTAATCCTTCCAGACGGAAAAATAAACCTAATTAATTCATCGGAATAATTCGATATGTTCTTTAGATTTTTTTGAAAAAAGAGGTAATGATGAAATAATTTAGCCGATGGGCTGGCTAGTTATTCAAGTTTGTCAGGCCTGGCCCCCTGGCCCCGTTTCCCCACAAAGACATCGGAAACATGATTTTAAACCACAAATCTCCGCCAAGCTTTATACCAAATTGCGGTTATGGATTGGACTGCATCGTGAAAAATATAGTTGGTGGCCTTTTCAAACTCCTCTTTTCTGATATCTTGAATCATGGCATCAACATCCCGGTAGGGTTTAGGAATCCAACGCCGGGAAAAAGCATAAGAGACTCGAGCAATATAGACCATCTCTTGCCATTCATCCTGAGTAATTATGGGAAACTTGTCCTTAAGAGAATACTCTTCGTTTAAGTCAATTTTAATAATGGAGCCCTCGGGAAGCGATTTTATTACCTCGTCTATGGATTGCCTTGTCTGTTCGTGAATGCTTAGGATTTCTTTTTCCGGGAAATGTCTCTCCCATTCCTCTTCTATGCTGGGGTGAAGGCTGCGGGGCAGTCGCCTTGTCTTATCTTCTTCTCCCCCATAGTCTCTCATATCACAGTGCAAGGGCATATAAGCATCGCAGATATAGTGGCTGAGCATGAAGAAGGTAAGGGCGATCTGTCTCGCTGAAAAGTTAGGAGAAAGGCTAAGATCTTTGACCGTCTGTTCAGTTAGCACATCTCTATAGGCAGAGGACTTCTTCTCCTTAGCGTAAAAAGCTAAAGGGTAGTCGCTCATCTTTAGCATATCCCCTATGGTTTGGCTTAGAGCAATGACCCGATTGGGAAGATGCCCGCCCTTATCGGGGTGAACTTTATAAGGTTTAGCTAGTTCCGGCTCACCCATGATATATTCGAGGCAGAGACGCTTCCCTCTCAGTTTGGACCTGAGTTTCGTGTAAGAAGTTTTCATCCGATCCTCTTTGATGATATCAAAACCAATGATGTCAGGATCACTGTCCATCTTAAAGATGTGGCCGTACCTCATATCCACAATGAGAGTATCGGGGAGCCAAGCTCCTTCCCAGACATCGGAGAGATAGTAGGAAAGGAGTTCAACCAATTTCGGCGCTTTCCCGCTATCGTCAAGCAGTTTTAATGCCCTTAAAGCCACCCAAGCATGTGCCCGCTGTTTCATGGCCTCACCCAAATTGCTCTTTGTTATCTTTCAAACTCTCTTGTACACATAAGTTCTCTAAATTTTATGTCAACTGACCAAGGAAAAATTTGTATGCAACATTTTTAGGTTTCAATATACTTGCTTATTTAAGACATAACACATTTCTACACAGTTGTAACCTACCCATTGGTATGGAATTTGAAGAAATTTTTTAAAATTTTGAGTAAGGATACATTGTGAATTAAATAAAAAATGATGGCTGGCCACAAAGAGCTATCCCAGAGACTGGTCTAACGATTCAAGCCAGCTCATAGATTACATCAACAGAAATTCAATAGATGAAAAAGTGTTGGATATGCAATTAAATTTTACCTGATAGGGTCAGTTTTTTCATAGATGACCTCATTTCTTTCTTTAAAACACACCTAGTGTTAAGATTATCTTAAAAAGTTTTAAAAAATACAGGGTAAAGAGGAGGACTTATGAAAAAAACTTTAAAATGGACAGTTGTTATTATTAGCACCCTATTTATTCTTGGAATGATGACCTCAATTCTAGGTTGTGGTAAAACGGAAGTGACGGAAAAAGTAGGTGAAGAAAGCAAACCTGCAACCCAAGATGTTACTGTGACAGAAGAAGCAGAAGAAACAGAGGAAGAGTCTCTCGAGAACAATTATGAGTCGTCAAAAGAAGTAACACCAAGTGGTTTAGCGAAAGAAATAAACTCAGAGCTTAAATCTATACTCACAGAAGCATTTGATGGCGCTAAACTTACTGGTTTTACAAACGATTATGGTGAGCCAGGAACTGCCGAGCTTGATTATATAGTTAAAAACCAGTTGAAGGACGACGATGGTAACGATTTATCAAATGCTTTACAGGAAAGAAATTATACTATAAAAGAGCACGAAATAGGCGAAGCCAACGTTGCAATTAAAGCCCTAAAAGACAATAGAGAATTACGCTTCTACTATTGGACTGACGACAATCAAGAAATTAGCGTTAACGTTAAAGAATAATTGGAAGAATTACTCAAGACGAACATGATAAAAAAGCATATAAGCTAAAATAAGGTTTTAAGTTTTATAGCTTCTGAACATATAAGCAATTTGGTTGATAAGCCAAACCTGTCCTGTCTTCGACTCTGAGGGATGAACCCTCATACTCAGACTCGAATGAGAGCATAGTTGAAGGGAGTCGAAGGATTGGGTTATCCAAATTATTCAGGCCTGGCCCCTATTTCTATTTGATTTTCCTGGTGGCTGAGGACTGGAAGCTGGCGGCTATTCCAAGTTTGTCAGGCCTGGCCCCGTTTTTTACTTTTATTGATTTGTTATTTTCCCAAAACGTCCTCGTGCTTGCCAATTTTACGCAAGATGATTGCCTTTTTGGAGATTTGAAACGTAAAACGATAATTCATGGTTATACTTGCTTCCCACATATCAGTTGTACCCTGAATCCGCTTTACTCTAAGAGAAGGATGTTGTTTGGGAAGTTCGGCTAAGAGCCGCAGTTTGACATCCGTCTGTTTTTGAATATCAGGCGGGAGCTTTCTGTAACAGCGCTCAAAGTGACGGGTGACGATGAATTTCATCGTTTGAGATCCTTAAGCATCTCATCGATTGATTTATACGTCTTTACGTGGCCTTTTTTAATGTCCTCTTCAGCTTCTTTCTCACCATGCTGCCACTTCGCGCTCCAGAACCACGCTTGCGAAGAATCAACGAGTTTCTTCGGGCGAATCAAAATTCCTTCTTCGGTCACTTCAGCTTCGACAATATCACCTTCATCGATGTGGAAAGTTTTTCTGAGCTTGGCCGGCAAAGTTAGCTGGCCTCGCTTTCTCACCGGTATCTTTATAGTCATCATTTTCACCTCACATTAAAATTTCTAATTATAAGAATATCAGAATTTCTGATTTTCGTCAATTTTATTAAGACTATAAGGTTACAAGTTTGCGAGAGTAAATTTAGAGCATCTCAAAATAGCTTACAAGACCTGGCCCCGCTTCCATTGATTATCTTTTCCAGTATTTCTAGCTCTTTTTTAGATAGAATTGTCTTTTTCATAATCATTTGTTGATACTTTATTATCAACAAATGATTGCAGTTCATACTAATCGTCTATTTCTTGCGAAGATTTAAACTCTCAAGTTCCAAGCTTTTGGTTCGTTCAGCCAACATACTTTATTTTTTCATTGCTGGTTTGTAGAATTTGTAGACAATTTGGTCGATGAGCCAATAGATTATCAAATTAAAGGATTTTAGTAACAAAATATCATCATTTGCAAGGTGCTTCAGTGGTTTCGTTCTTCGTATTCACCTTACCGATTTCTTTTTGTATCATTTCCGATAACTCTTTGGACACATATGAGCGCTTGGCTGTAATCCGTAAAAGAGGCAAACCTGCTGTGCGAAAAACCTCATTAACAAAATTATCACGCTCCTGGCGACTACTCGATTTATGAGAAGAATCATCAAGTTCAATGGCTAAAACAGGAGACAGTTTCTTTTTATCACAAAGCACAAAATCTGCATGTTTCGCGTTAACTCGGTTTTGGTGAGATTGCCAATTCTGTGTCCCTTTAGGTAAATAAACCAAGTCAGCCAGCCGCACCTTTGCAAAAATATTTAAATCACTATCAATAGCTTCTTCTAGAACTCCGTAAAAAGAACGCTCCGCCTGAGTTAGCAGGTAATCTTTCTTGTGATATGGAAGCTTCCCTGGTTTTGGTTTCTCAGAAAGAAATTCTTTTGCAAAAACAGCGAGTACACCCAAAATAATAAGTACAGCGATAATAAAAAAGAAAAATCCCATAATCCCTCCTCAGTCATTCCTTATTAGTGTAAACGTGAACTACTTAATAACAACCATGATATCGGCAATCTCAATAAGACACTTTAGGCAAAAGGCCTGATGGTAAAATAATTTAGCTGAAGAGTTGGTTAGTTCTTTAAGTTATTTAAGCCTGGCCCTGTTTTTTACAATTAAATGTCAAGATTAAAGACCTGACCCCGCTTCCTTTAAAGGTGAGTTTGCAAATCAAAGTAACAAAGAAAGATTGATCCTTGCCTCACAGCTTAAAAATGTCAAGATTAAAGACCTGACCCCACTTTTTTTATTCTCAAGGTAGCTGTGGCTTTCCATTTCACCGGTTCGCATAACGCAACTCATTCGCCCAAAGCTTTGCTTTACTGTCAAGATTGTGGGGATAGGGCCAGGCGTCTTTCCTTCAGCGTCCTTCCAGTTCGTTTGAATGTGGCCTTGCCATGTTCCGTTCAAGTCGGGGAACGGAATAAGCCAGCCTTGAAAAAGCTTCCAGCGCCAAAGCCAGACGGTAAAGACGAAGTAGGCAATGCAGTCCGCCGTGGCGACAATCGGAATGAGCCGAAGCACGTCAATGAAGTTCCGAAGGTCAAATCCCTGAACCAAGGCGGCCAAAAAGAGTACAATCGCAGAGAAACCGGCAAGCAGGTAGAGGAAGGGCTTCATGTTAAGATTCTTCATGAGTCCTCCCCGAGTCCGTCATAGTTCCATGCTGCATACGTGAATGCGTTTGCCTGCTGTCGCGTCCATTTCTGTGTCTCATGGAAGAGCCATTCCAACCCACTGACTTCAACCCATTTCACACATGCGTCTTGTGTATTAGTATTCTCATAGAGAAACACGAGCGCAGCCTTCACGTCGGCTGCGTATGTGTGGTTTCCGAAGCGGTCATTGGGGATGTTGTAGGTGAGGCACTCCAAGAAAAAGCCTGGAACGTCAGCGGCTGTCACTCCTTGCCCTGTCATTTCGTTGGATAGAGCTTTCAGGACGCGAACGATGGCCTTGAAACGTGTGGCAGTTGCCTTGTTCTTATTGACACCGTTCTCGTAGTGTTGTTCCGGCCAGTTGATTACACGGCGGTTTTCCTTATCCGTCCGCAATTCCACGCCTTCAAGATAGGTGCCATCCGCTTGGTAGCGTCGATGCTCAAAAAAAGCGGCTACATCTGCTTCGACATGGTAGCTTGTTTCGTGAACATCGAAAGCCTTGTTCCCCCTGTGCACGGCAGAGCGTCCGAAGTAGTTGACGAGAGCCTCTTCGACTTCGTTCTTGTACTGATTGTATTGATAGGTGGCATCTGAGAATCCCAGCCTTTCCTGGGTCCAACCTTCGGGAAGAGGGTCGTGGAAGAAGGTGTCCGTGCAAAGGATTCCGATGTCAACGTCGCTGTCTTTGCGGACATTTGTATTGTTACGATAGGAGCCTTGAGTAAAGATGGAAACACCACGTTCGCGGAGTTTGTCGCTTGCCTTGATTGCGTTTCGGATAGCTGATGCGGCATTATCGCAACGGTCTTGCTCGGTCTTGCCCGGCGGCTTTGCCCATGCCCTGAATTGTGCTTCCCAATCACGTGACATTGTTATCCTCTCCTATTTTCGTGCTCATTACAGCGAACTTATTAATATACAGAATTCCATATAATTAATTTTTCTGGTAAAGATAAATTTCTCCTTCAAGAATTTCCCAAAATTTCGTGATTTCAGGAGCAGTTTTTTATAGATGGCCTCGTTTATAAATCCTAAAAATCCGATTAAATGTCAAGATTAAAGACCTGACCCCGCTTCCTTTAATCAAAAATCCAGTAGATGAGAAGGTGTTGGATTTGTTGCTTGAAGTGGCGTAATAACAAGAATTTGAAAAACTTTGAAGTATCTGGCTAACGTTCCTGATAAGCCGCTTGGAGGGGCGAAGCCTCGACAAGTCGGTCTTGATCCAGTTGTTAGGCATTCTTGGGCTACTGTTGGTAATTGAAGCCGAATAGTTCTAAGGACACAGCTAACCATTTGGGCTTGTGATAGGCTCCTATCGGTATTTCACTATCATCATAATCCGCTTCAATATCAGCGAATTCATATACAAAATCGAATGCTTCATCAGATGTTGGCACTACAACCAAAGTTTCTTTGGGATCTAGCTTTAGACTCTCAATTCTGATTCGCCATTCACGTTCCCAGGTAAAATCAATTCCTTCCCCCGGATTGTATGGCACAAAACGATATTTCAGATCTTCAGGAAATTCATCAAAACTGTTAGGATCCTCATAGATTACTGGGCGTCCGCCCCTTTCAAATAACCATTTTTTACTGACTGCGATACCATATGGTTCGTACCTTGGTCTCTCCCTCTTTGAAGATGCGATTTCTACTAAAGAGAAAATTGAGCCGAACTCTTGAATCGGGGCCTCAGTGAAACATACACACTTAGTACCATGAGTCCACTTTGACGTGCCTGTCAAATTGCCCTCATGCAAGATCTTGCTTAGCACCCCATGATGGACGTCAACTATTTTTCCCCTCTGACGACAATTATTTTTCCCGATGTTTGAGTTAAAAAAATTACCCCATTTCCCGTATTTTTCTGTCTTTAGCCGTAGCCATACGATAACTCGGTATATTA
>JAUWKI010000021.1 GCA_030614255.1 Actinomycetes bacterium | reverse complement strand
TTAAGTGGTAATTGGGGAGATTAAATAGAAATTAAGTGGAAATTACCATTAATTACAACAAATTACTATTAGTCTCAATTAATTTTAAAGTACCTGATGACAGAGAGAGTATGGAGTATGGTAAAACCAGCAATCTGACTAACAAACTACCGACTCCCGACTAAGAGACTATCGACTGATAGGGTAAAGGGTACAGAATTAGCCTCCAGTCCTCAGCTGCCAGCTTTTAGGAAAAGCAAATGGATGAGTGAAGAGAAAGTATAAGGGTGTAAGGAAAGGTTAAAGAATTTTTCCCATCATTGCCGTGTCTATCGTACCTGTCGGCAGACAGGGGAAGGGTGAAATAATTCCATAGCTTGTGACTTAAACTATCAGCTATCGAGCGAACAGTAGTGAGCGAGCCATCGGCTATCGAGGCCGCCCAGGTACGGGCTGGCCCTGTATCTGGTAAGGCCGGGCTTATTAATAGCTTTCGACCAACAGAGTGGAGGAAGTATGATTTCGACAAATCAATTTAAAAACGGTATGACTATTGAAATTGATGGGGCACTCTACGCGATAATCAATTTTCAACATGTTAAGCCTGGTAAGGGTGGGGCTTTTGTACGAACAAAACTTAAAAACGTAAAGACGGGAGCGGTTGTAGATAAAACATTTAGAGCTGGTGAAAAAGTTGAGCAAGCTCGCTTGGAAAGCAAGAAAATGCAATTTTTATACAATGATCAAGAGATGTATCATTTCATGGATTTACAAAATTATGACCAGATAGTCTTATCAAAAGAGCAGCTCGCCGAGGCGCTTTTGTATTTAAAAGAAAACATAGAAGTTGTTGTTTCTATGTACGAGGAGAAGCCAATAGGTGTTGAACTTCCTATTTTTGTAGAATTAGAGGTTAAAGAGACTGAGCCCGGAGTAAAAGGTGATACGGTAAGCGGTGGAAATAAACCGGCAACTCTGGAAACCGGGGCGATTGTGCAGGTACCTCTATTTATAAATATTGGAGATGTAATCAAAGTCGATACACGAACAGGTGGATATATTACCAGGGCTTAAGCTTTCCCAAATTTTTTGTATCAAGTATAATAAAAAATTAGCATATTTTTGGAGGATTAGACATGAGAGAAAAACCTATACTCATAACAGATACAACCTTAAGGGATGCTCATCAGTCTCTTTGGGCAACGCGGATGCGGACGGAAGACATGGTGCCGGTCTTAGAAAAGATAGATAAGGTTGGCTATCACTCCTTAGAAGTTTGGGGTGGAGCAACTTTTGATGCTCCGCTTAGATTTCTTGATGAAAATCCATGGGATAGACTGAGGACGGTAAAGGCACATGTTAGAAAAACTCCCTTGCAAATGCTTTTACGAGGTCAAAACTTGGTTGGGTATAAACATTATCCTGATGATATCATAAGAAGGTTTGTGCGGCACGCGGTACAAAATGGCATGGATATTTTTAGAATTTTTGATGCTTTAAATGATACAAGAAACTTGCAGGTGCCAATCGAGGCGGTCAAGGAAGCCGGGGGGCATGTTCAAGCTTCAGTTTGTTACACTATCAGTCCTGTGCACACATTAGAACATTATGTTGAAACTGCTTTGAAGCTCGTGGAAATGGGAGCGGATTCTATTTGTATCAAAGATATGGCTGCGCTTCTCTCTCCTTATCGCACATTTAAGCTTGTTAAGCGGATTAAGAAGGAGATCGATATCCCAATTCAGCTCCATTGTCATTATATTGGTGGTATGGCTCCAATGAATTATTTGAAAGCCATTGAAGCTGGAGTTGATATTATTGATACAGCTTCTGCGCCTCTCGCTTTTGGCAATTCACAGCCAGCGGTTGAAATGCTTGTTGCCGCACTGAAAGATACTGCTTATGATACAGGAATAGAGCTAGAATTGCTTTATGAGATAGCGGAGTATTGGGAGAGCGTTCGGGAACGCAGGCATTTTCAGCGAGGAGTAACATCGTTAACTCATATGAAAGTATTTTCTCACCAGGTACCAGGTGGTATGATATCAAATCTTTACAGTCAATTACAGGAACAAAAATCTCTTGACAGACTTCCTGAGGTGTTAGAAGAGATTCCAAAAGTGAGAGCTGAAGTCGGGTATCCTCCCCTAGTTACCCCCTTGAGTCAAATTGTGGGGACTCAGGCTGTTTTAAATGTTCTTAGTGGAAAAAGATGGGGAGTTATTCCAGATGAAATGAAGGCCTATGTTAAGGGTTATTATGGAATGCCGCCGGGGCCCATGTCGTCAGAGATTGAGAAAAAGATCTTAGGTGACGGAAAGAGAATAACCGAAAGACCGGGGTCATTGTTGACGGAGACTTTTGAGGATTATGCTAAAGAAATAGGCGATTTAGCTAAAAATGAAGAAGATGTTTTGATGTATGTTTTATTTCCGAAGATTGCGCGCGAATATTTGGAGCGTCATCAAGAAGGTGCCGAAAAGGCAGTATTTTTAACTAGCAGGGAAATCCAAGCCGTTAAGGAGGATGAATATATGGATTTGGAGCAAGTGAAAGAGTTAATAAAGGTTTTTGAGCAGAGTGATGTTGGTGAATTATCAGTCGAGGAAGATGGAGTAAAAATAAATCTGCGCAAGAGTGCTTCCACTGTTGTAGCACCAGCTGTTGATGATGGTTCTTTAGCTGCTGAGTCTTCTGCTGCTAAGAAAGAATATCCTGATGGCTGGAGAGAGATTACTGCGCCTATGGTAGGTACTTTTTATAGATCTTCTGCCCCGGACGCGGAACATTTTGTTGAAGTAGGAGATGAAGTGAAGAAGGGTCAGACGGTCTGCATTCTAGAGGCAATGAAGTTAATGAATGAAATTGCTGTGGAAGAAGATGGAATCATCCGCGAGATATTAATTGAAAATGCTCAACCGGTTGAATATGGACAGCCAATGTTCTTATATGAACCCTTTTAATTTAGATAAAAAACAATCGATGGTGAGGTTTTAATTTGTTTAAGAAGATTCTTGTTGCAAATCGAGGTGAAATTGCTCTTAGAGTCATTAGGGCATGTAAAGAACTCAATATTTCCACGGTGGCGATTTATTCGGAAGCCGATAAGGACTCATTGCCCGTTAAACTCGCGGACGAGGCAGTTTGTATTGGTCCGCCACAAAGTGCGCTTAGTTATTTAAATATTCCGAGCATAATTAGTGCCGCGGAACTTACCGGAGCCGAGGCAATACACCCTGGCTATGGGTTTCTTGCTGAAAATTTACAGTTTGTAGAAGTTTGTAAATCCTGCAATCTTTCCTTTATCGGTCCAACTGTTGAAACTATGGAGTTAATGGGCCACAAAGCTTCTGCTAAAGAGAAAGTGAAGAAAATTGGAATACCGGTTATTCCGGGAACGGTTGGTAAGGTAAAAAGTAAAGATGAAGCTGTAGCGTTTGGAAAGGAAGCGGGATATCCTGTCATAATCAAAGCATCCGCCGGTGGTGGCGGAAGAGGCATGCGGTTGGCTCAAAACGAACAAGATTTGCTAAATCAGATACAAATTGCGGAGTCGGAGGCAAAAGCTGCTTTCGGGAACTCCGAGGTCTATATCGAAAAATATATTAGAGAACCAAGACATATTGAATTTCAAATATTGGGAGATAAATTTGGAAACGTGATACACCTTGGAGAACGAGATTGCTCAATACAAAGGCGCCATCAGAAATTAATTGAAGAATCTCCCTCAGTTGCCCTAGATGACGCTTTGCGTGAAAAGATGGGCGATATGGCCATAAAAATTGCAAAAGCCGTTAATTATGAAAATGCCGGAACCATAGAGTTTCTTCTAGACAGAAACGGCGATTTTTATTTTATGGAGATGAATACGAGGGTGCAGGTTGAGCATCCGGTAACTGAAATGGTAACGGGAATCGATATTGTAAAAGAACAGATAAGAATTTCTGCGGGTGAAAAGCTTAAACATACTCAAAGTCAGGTTGAATTTAATGGGCATGCTATTGAATTTAGGATAAATGCGGAAGATTCAAATAATAACTTTATGCCTCAAGCTGGCAAAATTAAACTTTTTAATCCTTCGGGAGGGCCGGGGATAAGAGTTGATAGTCATATCTATTCTGGCTGCGAAGTATCCCCTTATTATGATTCACTTTTAGCGAAACTTATAATTTTAGGAGAGAATCGAGAAGAAGCCATAGCTAGGGCAAAGAGAGCTCTTGAAGAGTTTATCGTTGTAGGTCTTGAGACGATTATTCCTTTCCATTTGAGGGTAGTTGACAATGCCTTCTTTAGGAAGGGAGAGATTTACACAGACTTTGTAACGAGATGTATTATAGAAGAGTAAGAGAAGTTGAGGTAAAAAATGGAAAAAGTGGAACAAGAAGTGAGCTTGGAAGGCTTTAAAATTTCTAAAAACGCATTGGAGTCAATTGTTGGTTTAGCAACGGTTGAAATTGAGGGAGTTGCTGGTTTGAGTGGAACAATTATAGAAAATATCAAGGATCGGCTTAGCAAAAGACAGTTAACAAAAGGGGTTAATGTATCAGTTGAGGATGGTGTTTTTTTAGTTCTTCTTCATGTGGTGCTCGACTATGGTTATGTCATTGGTGATGTGGCAAAGAAGATTCAGGCCAATGTCAAAGGTACCCTTGAAGCGATGATGGACATTGAGGTAAAAAGCGTCGATATTTTCGTTGACAATATAAATTTTTCCAAATAAGGCAGGAATTGATTAAATGATAGAGAGAAGAAAGGCTAGAAGAATAGCTTTAGAAGTCCTCTATCAAAAGGATATTCTGGGAAACTCAATTGACGAGATAATTAGGGTACGAAGGCTTGTCAAAGAGAGAGGTGAAATTCCGAAATTTGCGGTTAGACTTGTAAGCGGTGTGGAGAAACGGCAGAACGAAATAGATAAAATAATTAAAGAGTATGCTGATAACTGGACGCTGGACAGAATGTCACCAATTGACCGAAACATTATTCGCATTGGGATATATGAAATGATTGCCGAGAAGGATATTCCTATAAGCGTGTCGATAAACGAAGCTGTTGAGCTTGCAAAAATATATGGTTCGTTAGATTCCAGTAAATTTGTCAATGGTATTCTTGGGCAAATTGCCAAAGAAAGACGAAGTTTGGAGGACATCTAGATTTGAGGAGTGTTTGTTTTGGATGAAAAAGAAGATGTAAATTTTAATCAATTAATGGATAGACTTCGCGAAATTGCTAACTTAGTTCAAGAAAAAGATTTGAATTTAGAAAAATCTCTCGATTTGCTAGAAGAGGGTATTGAACTGGCTAACAAATGTACTGAGAGGGTAGACCAAATTGGTGTTAATGAGGTAGTCCAATTTGAAGAAGAAGAGGTTTAAGTGAGATATCCAGAGGATAAACGCCTTCTTGTTGAAAATGCTTTAAATGATTTTTCCTCTTCGGGAGGTAAATATCCCAAGTTGATTTATGAAGCAATGAGACATAGTCTTCTCTCTGGAGGGAAAAGATTTCGACCGGTTTTACTGCTTGTTACCGCTGAAGTTTTTGGAGCGAATCCGCTTGATATAATACCAGCCGCGTGTGCGATAGAATTTGTTCATACTTACTCACTTATTCATGACGATTTGCCGTCTATAGATGATGATGCTACTCGGCGCGGTAGGCCAACTTGCCATATTGTATTTGGTGAAGATATAGCGATTTTGGCAGGAGACGGTCTGTTTGCCGAGGCGTTTTACTTGCTTGCCGAGAAACAAATGGTGGATAATCCGAACAAAATAGTACGTGTGATTAAAGAATTATCGGACGCTTCGGGTCCCAGAGGGATGATTGGAGGTCAAGTTTTAGATGTTTTGTCTACCGGCAAGAAGATCGATACAGATACTCTTGAATTTATCCATACTCACAAAACGGGCAAGTTGATAAGGGCTTCCTGTCGGATTGGGGCAATTCTTGCCGGAGCTTCTGCTGATGAGTTGAAGGCGGTTTCTGACTATGCAGAGTATTTGGGTTTGGCTTTCCAGATTACCGATGACATTTTGGATATAGTTGGCGAAACAACTTCTTTAGGGAAGGAGCCCGGGAGCGACGAGCGTAAGAAAAAGGCGACTTTCCCTAGTATCTTTGGTTTAGATCGCTCAAGAGAGCTTGCAAAAGAAGCAGTTAGTGGTGCTAAAAAAGCGCTTAAGAGTATTGACAAAAATGTGAGCCCTTTGATAAATTTGGCCGATTTTGTTTATGAACGCAACAATTGAAAATGGAGTTTTAAGTGGCGAAAATACTTAATAAGATATCTTCTCCTTCTGATTTGAAAAAATTATCATCTGATGAATTAAAGCAGCTTTCGGAGGAGATACGGAAAGAAATAATAAGCGTGGTTTCCAAGACAGGAGGCCATCTTGCAGCCAACCTTGGGGTTGTGGAGCTTACCATCGGGCTTCACCTCGCATTAAATTGTCCAAAAGATAAGATTGTTTGGGATGTGGGGCACCAATCATATGTCCACAAACTCTTGACTGGACGACGTAAGAAATTTAAGACTTTAAGACAGCATGATGGAATTAGCGGTTTCCCTAAGCGCTCGGAGAGTAAGTACGATATTTTCGATGCGGGTCACGCGAGTAACTCTATTAGTGTTGCTTTAGGGCTGGCTGAGTCAAGGAAACGACGCGGTAGCGATGAAACCATCGTAGCGGTTTTGGGTGACGGCTCCCTTACAGGGGGAGTGGCTTATGAGGGACTCAACCAGGCGGGGCATCTTGGTGTGCCTTTAATTGTTGTGCTGAATGATAACGAGATGTCAATTGCTAACAACGTAGGGGCTTTCTCGGCTTATCTTTCAAGGATTCGGTTTGACCCTGCTTTATATAAGATTAGGGAAGATATAGAGGGGCGCGTTGTAAAAATATTAAAAAACATACCCGCCATCGGGTCTAAGGTCTCTATGGCTGTTGAGGGGTTAAAGGAAAGTCTTAAACACGTACTTGTTCCGGGCATGATATTTGAAGAACTGGGGTTTAAGTATATTGGACCCATTGATGGTCACAAAATCGACCTGGTTGAAACGGCAATTAATCTTGCAAAAGAAATTCAAGAACCGGTCTTGATTCATGCTATCACCAAGAAAGGAAAGGGCTATTTACCAGCCGAAAAATGTCCGGATAAATTTCATGGGACCGGCCCTTTTATAATTGAAACAGGGGAAAGCAAAAAGAAGAATAAAACGCTTACCTACACAAAGGTTTTTGGGGACGCTATGGTTGAGTTGGCCTCAAAAGACAATCGGATAATAGGCATTACGGCCGCAATGCCGAGCGGTACCGGTCTCGATAAATTTGCCGAGATATTTCCCGACAGGTTTTACGATGTGGGAATTGCTGAGCAACATGCCGTAACGTTTGCTGCTGGTCTTGCGCTAAATGGACATCTTCCGGTGGTTGCCATATATTCTACCTTTCTTCAACGGGCCTTCGATCAAATTATTCAGGATGTGTGTCTGCAAAATCTTCACGTTATTTTTGCTCTAGACCGAGCGGGACTTGTGGGTGAAGATGGCCCCACACATCATGGTGTATTCGATTTAACTTACTTACGGCAGATTCCTCGAATAACGGTTATGTCTCCTAAAGATGAAGAAGAATTGCGCAATATGTTATATACAGCTACTAAATTAAATGGGCCGGTGGCCATAAGATATCCAAGGGGTTGTGTGTTAGGAGTAAAGCATGATAAACGTTTTAAAAAAATTGGAATCGGTGAAGCTGAAATAATTAGAGAAGGAAAAGATGTTTGTCTGTTGGCAGTCGGCAGAATGGTCCAAAAATCCAATGAAGCGTGTGAACTGCTAGAAAAGATGGGCATCTCTTGTACTTTGATAAACGCTAGGTTTATTAAACCCCTCGATGAAGGAGTAATTCTTAATCTTGCGGCAAAACATAAGTTGATTGTCACAGTTGAGGAGAGTACATTGCTAGGGGGATTTGGTAGTGGTGTTCTTGAATTACTGGCAGCCAAGGGAATTTTAGTACCTTTTCTTCAATTTGGTTTGCCCGATGATTTTGTCACTCATGGTCCCATGGAAATATTACTTTCGGAAGCCGGGCTTGATAAAGTTGGGATAACCTCAGCTGTCAAAGAAAAGTTAAACAAATTAAAGGACTTAAAGTAGAGCTTTGATGAATAAAGAAAGACTCGACGCATATCTTGTGAAACTGGGCAGGTTTGATAGCAGGGAGAGGGCTAAAGCTGCTATTTTGGAAGGGAGAATTTTTGTTGACAAGGTTCTCGTTGACAAAGCCGGAACACCCGTTTCCTCCTCAAGTACGATAACGGTTAAAGGGAAAGATGAAAGGTATGTTTCGAGGGGTGGGCTGAAGCTAGAAAAGGCGTTAGACTGTTTTAATGTGCATGTTAAAGATAAGGTCGTTTTAGATGTTGGGGCTTCAACGGGAGGGTTCACCGATTGTTTGCTTAAAAGGGAAGCTAAGTTAGTTATAGCCGTAGATGTTGGTTATGGACAGCTGGCTTGGCGTTTACGTAATAATCCCAAGGTTTATGTTTTGGAGAGAACCAACATCAGGTATTTGACGTCTGATAAGCTTCCAGCCCCGGCTGAACTAGTTGTTATCGATCTCTCGTTTATATCGGTTAAAAAGGTTATTGATAACATTAAAAAGATTGTCAAGAGGAATGCAGAATATTTGATTTTAATTAAACCACAGTTTGAAGTGGGTAGAGAACTTGTTGAAAAGAAAGGGATAGTGAAAAATCCAGAGACCCACAAAAAGGTCTTGGTGGATATGTGGAGTTTTTTCGAAGAAGAAGGTTTTTCTGTAAAGGGGTTAGATTTCTCTCCGATTTTGGGAGCTAAAGGAAATATGGAGTTTTTCTTTTACTTGAGTGCGAATAAAAAGGGAATTAAAGATAATGATCTTGTTGTCAAGATCGAGAAAATTGTTTCAGAGGCACATAATTTTCTACTAAAAGTTTAGAGGAGAATCCAATGAAAAAAGTTGCTATAGTTGCTCATACAAAAAAGCCAAAAGCAAAAAAGGTTGCTCTTAAGCTTATCTCTTGGCTTACGGAGCGCGGCTTAGGAGTATTAATGGTAAAAGATGACTCTTTGGCTATTGAGCGGGGCGACTTAGGAGTTGAAGATGATATTTTGGGTAGAGAGATTGATTTATTGATTGCTTTAGGTGGCGACGGGACCATACTTAGGGCAGTCAGGTTACTCAAGGGGAGGGAAGTGCCAATTTTGGGAGTTAACTTGGGCAAATTTGGCTTTCTTGCCGAAGTTGACACAGATGATATCTATGATGTGCTTCCTGAAATTATTAAAGGGAAATATAGATGTGACAAGAGAATGCTTCTTAGGTGTGAAATAATTCAGGACGATAAAGTTGTTTTCGAGCAAGATGTTTTAAATGAAGTTGTTGTTGGACGGGGAGCTCAACATAGACTTACAAAACTTGAAGTTTACATCAACGAAAAACCTTTCGAGCAATATTCAGTTGACTCAGTGATTTTCTCTACGCCGACAGGTTCCACGGCCTATTCTCTTTCTGCCGGAGGGCCGTTAGTTTCATCCGCGACAAAATTAATTATCATGACGCCGGTTTGTCCTCATTCTTTTTTTAATCGAAGCATTATCTTGTCTGAAAGGGACGAAATTGTCGTGCGTTGCCCGGACGAGCAAAAAGAGGTCGCGCTGGCCATTGATGGTATAACTGTCTTCAAAGAAGAAAATTTCGATTATCTAAAAATTTTCACCTCACCCAACGAGGTCTGTCTTATCAGGTTGGGCGAGCGGGATTTTTACTCTATCCTGAAGGAAAAATTAAGAGTCTGGACTCTAATAGGAGGATAGCTTAGATGCTTCAGGAACTCCACGTAAGAAACCTTGCCCTTATAGACGAATCTTACATTGAACTTAATGAAGGATTGAATGTGTTAACCGGGGAGACGGGTGCCGGAAAAACGGTACTGGTTCAAGCCATGAACTTATTGCTTGGTGAGAGAGCGGATTATTCGTTCATACGCACCGGTTGCAAAGAAGCTTACGTCGAAGGTTTGTTTTCATTACAAAATGCCCCCAAAGAAGTAAAAGAATGTTTAAAAGGTGTCTCGTCTGAAGAAGATGCTCAGTACGTGATCTCCCGCACAATTTCAATAGAGGGTAAAAGCAAATGTTATATTAATGGAAAGATTGTTACTCTAACTTGTCTTAAGGAACTGGGAAATGTTTTGGTAGATTTTCATGGACAGCATGAGCACCAGTCTCTTCTTAAGGCCTCAAGTCATCTCGACTTTTTAGATAGATACGCCGGACAAGATGTTCCGGAAGCACGTGAAAAATACTCAAAAGCTTATTTAAAATTTAAAAAAATATCCTTCAATCTAAAAAAGTTAAAAGATGAAGCACAAGAGCGGGCCAGGAAGGAAGACCTGGTTTGTTATCAGATTGAGGAGATTGAAAAAGCTGATTTAAAAGTGGGCGAAGAAGAGGACTTAATCAAGGAAAGAGATCTCTTAAGAAATGCGGAAAAAATTTGTGAAGCGGTCAATTTAGCTCGCGAAACCCTTTTGGGAGAGTCGCAATACTGTATACACGATCTCTTGGCTAAAGCGGAAGGAGCGCTTACTAAAGTTTCTGAATATGGACCCGAGTTGTCTGAGGTCTGCAAAAGGGTTAAGGATGTATCTTTGGAGATCGATGATTTAGGACAATCACTTCGGGCCTACGCTGAACAGCTAGAATATAGTCCCGATAAACTTGAAGATATTGAGACTGGATTGGTTACGATTAATGCGTTGAAGAGGAAGTATGGAGAAAGCATCGAGGAAATTTTACAGTTTTTAAGTCAAGCTCAAGTTGAGCTTGACTCTTTAAGGACGGCAGAAAGTCTTCTTGGTGATTTAGAGCTTGAAGTTGATAAAAGTTATAGTGAACTTTCGATCTTAGCTGAAGACCTTTCAAAGAAACGCAGGAAAACAGCGTTAAGTTTTGAAGAAGAAGTCACTAAACAATTATCTGACTTAAATATGCCTAAAGTAAAATTCGGAGCCCAAGTTTTAAACGTGCAGTCCACGGAGCCCGATGAAGGTTTAATGGTATTTGGTAAGAAGCATAAATTTAGTTCCGACGGCGTGGATTTTGTTGAGTTTTTGATATCGCCAAACCTGGGCGAGCCACTAAAACCTTTGGCTAAGATTGCTTCAGGTGGAGAGATGTCTCGTATCATGCTTGCGTTAAAAATTGTTCTAGCGAACGTTGACTCGATTCCCACATTGATATTTGACGAGATAGATAGCGGAGTTGGTGGTAGAACCGCTGGTTTCGTTGGCCAAAAAATGAATCTCCTCTCCGGCACTCATCAATTAATTTGTGTTACCCATCTCCCTCAAATTGCCGCTTTCGCAAATCGTCATTTTCGAGTTTACAAAAAAGAAAAAGGGAAAAAGATACAAACCTTTGTTGAGGCATTGCTTTTTGATGATAGAATTGATGAAATGGCACGTATGTTAGGTGGCAAAAGCGGGCCAACCGAGCTTTCTAAGAAACATGCTTTGGAACTAATTGAATTGGCAAAGAAGTGATTGGAGCGCGCGTTGTCTAATAAAGGATTTATTAAAAAGAATTCATTAAGTATTTACAGAAAGCGCAGAAGACGCGTATTTTTTTGCATGTTGGTCGTGATCTGTTTAGTTGTTCTTTTTTTCATTTTTTATACATCTGTTACCACTAAAAGAACGACGGTTGCTCTAACCGACCAACAGTTTGAAACTGCTTCAAACGTTGAAGGAGTTACAGTAGGGCTTTATCCCATATTTTGCAGAGCAGAATCCACAAATCTAGCTCTTTATTTGCCGGTTGAAATATTTGATGTACTCTGTATGGGTTATCATCAAGCAAACAGTGATAAGGCGTTTGAGCTGGTTCCTTCAGGGACAGAACTCAAAATTGCAAAAGACGAAAAGATTACATTGAAAAACAGAGACGAGGTTGGAGAGTTAAATTATTTTGTGATGACTAGTCGAGGCAGGGGTACTTCATTAACTTCAGCTGTGGACGTAGCAGTTCATCCAAATACGTGGATAAAAAGTCCGGTAGATGGGAAGATTACAAAAATTAAAACATATCAATTGGATGGAAAATTTAAAGATTTTCATATTGAAATCGAACCTCTGGGATATCCTGAATTAAGGGTGATAGTTATCCACCTCAATGATTTAGACGTTGTAGAGGGAGATACTGTTAAGGCCAGAGAAACTCTTTTGGGAAAAGTTAGAAACTTTGGTCAAGTATTTCAATCCCAAATAGAACGTCATGTTCCAAAGGAGTGTGACCATGTTCATTTTCAGGTCAACCGGTATGTAGAAGGGGAAGATTGATTCAGATGCAGCACACTGGAACTGCCATGTTGGATCGCAAGACAAAAAATCTTGCTAAGCGCCTTAAACTCGGCGATATTGCAATAATTGACCATGTTGATCTCGATAGGGTAACGGCTGAATCTTTAATTGAAACCGGTGTTACCGTGGTGGTAAATGCCGCCTCTTTTATTTCTGGCAGATATCCTAATGTCGGTCCTCTTTTACTGGCGTCAAATGGTATGTATCTTATTGATTCAGCAGGAAAAGATATTTTTGATCGGGTAAAAGAGGGAGACGAAATAGTTGTTCGAAGAGACAAGATTTTTTGCAAGGGCAAGATTGTGACCGACGGAACAGTGCTCACTGTGCCGATAATAAAAGAGAAGATGGAAAAAGCAAAAGATAATATCGGAGTGGAATTAGAGAAATTTGCAACCAACACTCTCTATTATATGCAGAAAGAGAAAGATTTGCTTTTGGAAGGAGTGAAGGTTCCCGCGTCCATTATCGATTTTAGCGGTCGACATGCTTTAATTGTTGTTCGAGGATATGACTATAAGGCTGATTTAAGAATCTTACGTTCCTATATTAGAGAAGTTAAGCCCGTGTTAATCGGGGTTGACGGGGGTGCCGACGCACTGCTTCAAGAAGGATATAAACCTGATATAATTGTCGGAGATATGGATAGCGTTTCGGACGGGGCCTTAAAGAGTGGGGCAGAGTTGATAGTTCATGCATATAAAGATGGGAGCGCCCCCGGACTCAAGCGTTTAGAAAAATTAAATTTACTCTCAAGATTATTTAATGCTCCCGGGACAAGTGAAGATATTGCGATGCTTCTTGCCTATGAAAAAGGCGCAGATTTACTGGTGGCCGTGGGAACACATGCTAATTTGGTTGAGTTTTTAGACAAAGGAAGAGCGGGAATGGCGAGCACTTTTTTAGTACGGTTAAAAGTCGGCGAGAGACTTGTTGACGCGAAGGGGGTTAATAAGTTATACCAGAGCAAGGCAAAGCTTTCTCATCTATTGGTTTTAATCTTTGCGGCTCTTGCTACTACCGTTGTTATAGTTATGTCTTCCACAACCATCAGAGGATTTCTTAGATTAGCCGTTTTAAAAATTAGACTGTATCTCGGATTTTAAAGGAGATTGTTTATGTTCGATTTCAGGTATCATTTAACTACAGTTGTTGCTATATTTCTTTCTTTGGCTTTAGGGATACTTCTAGGGTCGGTAATCGTAGATAAAGGTATCATAGCGGAACAGCAGCAAGTTCTGATTGATAGTGTTAAAGCTGATGTAAGGCAGGTCCAAGAT
The DNA here is from genome assembly GCA_030614255.1 of Actinomycetes bacterium. GTDB lineage: Bacteria > Actinomycetota > Aquicultoria > UBA3085 > Oleimmundimicrobiaceae > JAUSCH01. The sequence continues at coordinate 8,826 of JAUWKI010000021.1, read as the reverse complement.
GAAAATCGTTCCTTAAAAAAGGAGCTTGATGAGACCAATCAGCTGCAAGATGGACTATTTCCGTTGACTGTTCAAGAGCGTCTTTATCAAAAAAACGTTGTTTTTATTTCAAGCTCGCCTGTCTCTGATAATCTCAGAGAACTCTTATTCGAATCTGTTGCGAGAGCAGGTGGACAAAGTCTCTACATTCGGATTTATACCGGCTTGGGTCTTAATGACGCAGAGACAAAAAGTCGGTTGTCCTCATTTTTTCCGGAGGAAAATTTATCTGATGACGAATTGACGTCGAAGGTGATTGAAGGAATAGCTGTCGAGTTAGCCACTCCTTCCGATAGAACCTTTCTTAAAGAGCTAGCGGATTTAGGAATTTTAGAAATTAAGGGTAACGGCAGTTTGCCTGCAAACGGTCTTGCATTTGTTGGGGCTGATTTGTCTAAATTTAATCCCGAAGCCATTGATTTGCCCTTGATTAAAAAACTTAAAGAATTTGACTTGCCTTTAGTGGGTGTTGAAATCGAAAAAATAAGTAACTCTTCTATTCCAATCTACCAGAGTGTTGAAATTTCCACTGTGGACAATGTTGACACTCTTCCGGGACAAATTTCTTTAGTCTATGCATTGCGTGGGGTTGTCGGTAGTTTTGGCACAAAATCTTCGGCAGAGAAGTTATTGCCTATAGTAATTTCTGAGTAGATTTGGAGGAGTTAGTGACAAAAATCGTTACTCTGATTCCGGCATATAATGAAGAGAAGAGAATAGCGAAGACGGTCGGGGCTTTAAAGAAAATCTCCTCAATTATGAGAATCGTTGTTGTTGATGATGGTTCAAGCGACGCTACGGCGAAGAAGGCCGATGAAGCTGGAGCAGAGGTCATTCGTCTGGAAAAGAATTTAGGCAAGGGCGGAGCTTTAAACGAAGCCCTAAAAGGGCTTGACTACGATGTTCTGTTGTTAATAGACGGAGACCTGGGCGAATCTGCTATTGAAGCGGGTAAATTGTTGGGGCCTGTTCTTGAGGGTAGGGCCGATATGACAATTGCTGATTTTCCAAAACCCAGCACAAAGGGTGGTTTTGGTCTTGTAAAAGGAACGGCTCGATGGGGCATTAAGCGGCTTACCAAAGTGCAAATGGATGAACCATTATCGGGACAGAGGGCTATAAGAAGAGATGTCATTGAGAATATAAGTAAATTTGGTGATGGTTTTGGTGTCGAGGTTGGCATAACAATAGATACATTAAGAAAAGGTTTTAAGGTGAAGGAGGTACCAACCTCTATGTCACATGCTGAGACGGGCAGGAATGCACGGGGGTTTATACACAGAGGCCGTCAATTTTGTGACGTTCTCAGGATTATTTTAAATCGGTTGAGGTAAAAATCATGTATTTATTTATCAGCTTTGTCATAGCATCTTTTTTATTTAGCTTAATTCTTATAAAACGTCTTCTCCTAATGTTGTCTTCATCTAAGTATAACAGCCCGAATTTTCAAAACAAGCTTCTGCCAGCAGGAACCGGTCTATTGTTACCCATCGTCTTTTTAGTTACAGTGGTTTCAGTTATGTATATTTATGGGGAAGGTTTTTCAAAGACTTCGGGTTCTATCCTCGTTTTGCTAGTTTTGGTTTTAGGTCTTGCGCTTTTAGGATTGCTCGATGACCTTGTTGGCGATAGGAGCATTGGTGGTTTCAAAGGACACTTTGGAGAGATTGTACATGGCAGATTAACTACCGGGGGACTTAAAGCTCTTGGTGGAGGGTTACTCTCCTTTTTTGCCGCCGCTCCTTTTTCGACAAGTTTTTTTACTCAGGTTATTAACGCGCTCGTGATTGCCTTATTTGTAAATACATTTAATCTTTTAGATGTTCGGCCTGGACGCGCCCTTAAAGTTTTTTTAATATTAGGATTGATAGTATCCGTTTTTTCGTGGCACAGTACTTATTGGAGTATTTGGGGTGTTTTTCTTGGTCCTGCCATTGTGCTTCTTTGGGTTGATTTGACTGAAAGAGGCATGCTCGGGGATATAGGTTCAAATATTTTGGGCGGAGTAGTGGGATTTAGTTGTGTGGCTAGCTTTGATTGGTCTGTAAATCTCTTTATTCTGGTAGTTTTGATTGTCATTAACGTGTATTCTGAAAATAATTCTATTTCGATGCTTGTTGAAAGAAATTTTGCGCTACGCTGGTTCGATGAATTAGGAAGAAAAGTTAATTAAACAGGGGGTTTTATTTTGGCCAAGCACATATTTATCACCGGAGGCGTTGTTTCATCGCTTGGAAAAGGAATTACCGCGGCTTCTCTTGGTTGTCTGCTCAAAAGCAGAGGACTTAAGGTAACCGTTCAAAAACTCGATCCTTATTTGAATGTCGACCCGGGAACCATGAGTCCATATCAACATGGTGAAGTTTTTGTGACCGATGATGGGACGGAAACCGATTTGGACCTGGGGCATTATGAGCGGTTTATAGATGAAAACCTGAAACGTGATAGCAATGTTACGGCAGGCTCAGTTTACTGGACAATCGTTACAAAAGAGCGTCGGGGGGATTTTTTAGGTGGAACTGTTCAGGTAATACCACATGTCACCAATGAAATTAAAGAGCGAATTCTAAGGCTTGGAAAAGAGAATAAAACGGATGTTGTTATAACCGAAATTGGAGGAACCGTTGGTGACATCGAAAGTCTTCCTTTCCTTGAGGCCATACGTCAATTTAGAAAGGACATTGGGAAAGAGAACGTGTTTTATGTCCATGTTACCTTAATACCTTATCTAAATGCTTCCGCGGAGCTAAAAACAAAGCCCACTCAGCACAGTGTCAAAGAGTTGCGCAGTATTGGTATTCAGCCGGATGTTATTGTGTGTAGATCCGAGCGCCCTATTAATAATGAAGTTAGAAAAAAGATAGCACTATTTTGTGATACTGATCCCAACGCCGTAATTTCGGCAGTGGATGTGGATACCATCTACGAGGTACCGCTTGTTCTCCACACTGAAAATCTCGATGGTATAGTCGTTCAGCATCTGGAACTTAAGGGAAAAAAGGCAAATCTTGTTGAATGGGAGAGCTTGGTTAAAAAGATAAAAGGATTGAAAGAGACTGTTAAAATTGCTTTGGTTGGGAAATACGTCAAACTCCCGGACGCTTACCTGAGCGTTGTTGAAGCTTTAAAGCATGCCGGGTTTTTCCACGGAGTTGATATTAAGATTCAGTGGGTCGATGCGGAGAAGATTAAGCCCGATGAGATAGGGAAGAAACTGGCAAATGTCGATGGAGTCCTGGTTCCGGGTGGATTTGGGATTCGGGGAATTGAAGGGAAAATCAGTGCAGTAAAGTATGCGAGGGAAAACAAGATACCTTTCCTTGGAATCTGTTTGGGCATGCAATGCGCTGTGGCCGAATTTGCTCGCAATGTAACTAAACTCGAATCTGCTAACAGCTCAGAATTTGATCCCACTACCCCGCATCCGGTAATTGATTTACTACCTGAACAAAAAGATGTTAAAGACATGGGCGGAACTATGCGTCTTGGTCTCTATCCTTGCAAAATTAGTAAAAACACCAAAACTTATAAAGCATACAAAAAAGAATTTGTAGATGAGCGTCACAGGCACCGCTATGAGGTTAATAACAAGTACAGACAATCGTTTATTGACAACGGCCTTGTTTTGAGCGGTTTATCTCCTGATGAGAGATTGGTTGAGATAGTGGAAATTTCCAATCATCCTTGGTTTGTGGCCTGCCAATTCCATCCTGAATTTAAGTCGAGGCCAACTCGACCACATCCAATTTTTAGAGATTTTATTGGCGCCGCCTTATCTAAAAACAAAAGCGATAAACAGGATAAGTAGAAGGAGAAAAAAATGATTAACCCAATTCGACTGGTTAAAACTTTTACCGAGCTTGCTCGAATCGATAGTGAAAGTTTTAAAGAGAAAGAACTGGCAAATTTTATTATTAACAAGATGGCTAGTATAGGTGTCGATGTAAGAGTTGATATTTCCGAGGAGCAGGTCAGAGGTGATACGGGAAATCTGATTATTAGGTTGCCGGGGAAGAAATCTGCTCCCGGTCTTTTATTTATGGCTCACATGGATACCATATCACCGGGGAGAGGCATTCAACCGATAGTCGATGATGATGTGATTAAAAGTAGCGGAGATACGATATTGGGCGCGGATGATAAGGCCGGTATTGCTGCCATAATCGAACTCATTGAGGTATTGAAGTGCGAGCATATTGAACATGGGGACATTATGGTCATCCTGACGGTGGCCGAGGAAAAAGGCAGTATCGGTGCAAAAAACTTAGATTATAAAACCCTAAAAACTGATTATGCTTTTGTTTTGGATGGGGAGGGACCTGTCGGGGGAATAATTATTAAAACTCCTTCACAAAATATCATAAAAGCGAAGATTATCGGTAAATCGTCTCATTCCGGGATTTCACCCGAGAAAGGAATAAGTGCTATTCAGGTTGCATCGAATGCATTTTCGAAGATGAAGTTGGGTAGAGTAGACGATGAAACGACGTCAAATATTGGGGTGATAAGAGGAGGCACGGCCTTTAATGTGGTTGCTGCAGAAACTTACACAGAAGGTGAAACGAGAAGTTTTTCAATAGAAAAACTCCAAGCTCAAACCAGTCACATGAGAGAGTGTTTAACCGAAAGCGCAAAAGATTTTGGTGCCAAAGTTAACATTGAGGTTACTCGCGGGTTTACCGGTTACAATTTAAAACCGGATGATAAAGTCGTAAGTATTGCTTCGGAAGCCATTAAAAAAGTGGGCTTGAATCCTAAGTTGGTAACGAGTGGCGGAGGAAGCGATGCAAATATTTTGAAAGAAAAAGGTGTAAACGTAACCAATTTAGCGATAGGGATGGTTAATCCTCACTCGAAGGACGAAGCAATTGCCGTAAAAGAACTTGAGGTATTAACTAAAGTTCTTTTAGAAATCACAAAAATAGTATCGCAAGAATAAAATATGATAAGCATTAAAGAGGGTACAGTAACTGAAATTGTTAAACAGAGAAAAGACCTCACAGAGATTAAGGTTAAACTTGAGGGTGAGATTTGCAATGCAATAAATTTAGGTGCTTTAACGGGGGATGTTGTCGTTGGTGACAAGGTTGTTTTAAACACAACGGCGGTCGAGCTTAACTTAGGTACCGGCGGAAAACATTTTGTTCTCTGGAACCTTAGGCACCATGCTAAAAAAACCTCTGAAGCCGGTCATATAATGAAGCTCCGGTACACACCTCTTCAATTAAAAATTCTCTCAGTCGAAGAGCAGGGCAGTCCCCATCACAAAGCTATGCGGAATACCGATTTAAACGGAATGCCTGTTATAGTTGGAAGTCTTCACAGTCAATTACCAGCTGTTGTTGCCACTATTAAGCAGATTGATTCTTCAGTTAGAATTGCATATATAATGACCGACGGAGGCGCTTTGCCCATCGTTTTCAGCGATTTGGTTTATGAGCTTAAGAGGTTAAACCTTGTTGATGCGACAGTAACTGTTGGTCATGCTTTCGGTGGTGATTATGAGGCAATAAATGTCTACAGTGGATTAATTGCCGCAAAATATGTTGCTAAAGCAGATATAACGGTAGTTGTTATGGGGCCGGGAATTACCGGTACGGATACTCCTCTAGGTTTTAGCGGGATTGAACAGGGAGAAATTATCAATGCTGTCCATGCTTTAAATGGTCAAAGCATAGCTATCCCCAGAATAAGCTTCAACGACAAACGAGAGCGTCACTATGGAGTGAGCCATCATACGCTCACCTCTTTATCTAAGGTGGCTCTTGTGAGCTCCGTGGTTACTTTGCCGGAGATGTCCACGGATAGAATGGAAATTGTCAATGGTCAGCTTAGACAAAGCGGTATAAATTCCAAGCACCAAGTTGAGGTTATCTCCAATGATGAAACCTTGCCTGCGCTTGAGGCGTACGATTTAAAAGTTACGACGATGGGCAGAACTGTTTCAGAAGAACAGGAGTTCTTTAAAGCAGCCGGTTGTGCGGGTATTTATGCTCTGGGGTTACTGGAAAGACCAGGTGAAAAATTTGCGGGAAGTTGAGCAACCTGACAAGAAACCCAAAAGGATAAAGTCCAACGTTATGTTTAAGGGCAAAATTTTAAATTTACGGGTAGATGAAGTTGAGTTACCCAACGGAAGGATAGTTGAGCGCGAAGTTGTTGAGCACAGAGGGGCAGTCGGCATCGTTCCAATCACATCGGACAATGAAGTTGTCTTGATTAAACAGTACAGATACTCAATTGATGAAACAATCTGGGAGATACCGGCTGGTTTACTTGATGAAGGTGAGAGTCCGCTTGACTGCGCGATTCGTGAATTAAAAGAAGAAACAGGTTTTTCTGCAAAGATCTTTATTAAGATGGCGGAATTTTATCTTACTCCGGGAAACAGCGATGAATACTTTCATCTCTATTTAGCAAAAGATTTAACGGATGGAGACGCGGAACTTGAAGAGGATGAGTTTTTGGAGTTGGAGCGCGTCTCTTTCAAAGACGCTTTAAAAATGGTCGACAATAATGAGATTAAAGATGCAAAGACCATAATTGGCCTTTGCTTGGCCAAAAAAATTCTTGAAAGTTCAAATGATAAGTCATGAAGGATCTACTGAGGGAGTATTTAAATTATCAAAGCGTCGAAAGGGGTTTGGCAAAAAATTCAATTGAGGCCTACAAAAGAGATATAACCAACTATCTGGAGTTTCTTGAGAAAAAAAAGATTAGCTCAGTTGATAAAATCGATTATCAAACTGTTTTGGATTATCTAACTAAACTCAAAAAGAAGAAATTGGCCCCGAGCACGATATCCCGGAATGCGGCGGCAATAAAAACATTTCATAAGTTCTTGATTCGGGAGGGATTAACAGAAAATTTTCCCACCGCGAATCTTAAACTTCCTAAGACTCCACGTAGACTCCCAAAGGTTTTTTCGGTTGGCCAAATAATAAATTTACTCAATCAACCACAAGGTCTAACTCCGGCAGGACTAAGAGACAAAGCAATTTTAGAGGTCCTTTATGGTGCGGGAGTTAGAGTATCTGAGTTGATTTCTTTAAACATTGAGGATATAGACTTTGAATCCGGCTATATTCGGGTTTTTGGGAAGGGCTCCAAGGAACGTATCGTGCCGATTGGTTCTTATGCGCTCGAAGCCATTTCTGACTATTTGAAAAAGGGCAGAATAAAAATGACAAAGGGCTATTATAGCGACGCGCTTTTCTTAAACCAACGAGGCAAGCGGTTAACCAGGCAAGGTTGTTGGAAAATTCTAAATAAATACGCCAAACAAGCCGGTTTGAAGAACGTTCACCCTCATTCTCTGCGCCATTCCTTTGCAACTAACTTATTGCAAGCCGGCGCTGATTTACGTTCTGTTCAAGAGATGCTCGGACATGCGGATATATCAACCACTCAAATCTACACCCATGTGAGCCGAGAACATTTGAAAGAAGTCTATATGATGAATCATCCGAGAGCAAGGAAGAGATAAAAGCAAGTTAGCTTCCAGCCACCAGCCGCCAGGAAAACAAAATATGAGTAGAGAAAGAGCAGAGAGGACAGAGTTTGTAATGACGAATAGAAAGATGTTAACCATATTAATGGTGGTTAACAATGATTAATAAAAAATATATTAGCGTAAAAGAAGCAGCTCAATTAATGGGTATAAGTCGGGTTGCGGTTTTTAAGAAAATCAAAAAAGGAGAGATAGAGGCCCAGAAAATTGGGCGCAACTATATCATTGACAAGAGAAGTCTCGGCTCCATTTATCAAGACCTCACACCGAATCAAGAAAAAAGAATAAAAAGAGCCCTAAAAAAAACAATCGACGAGTATGGTGAGACTTTAAAAAAACTGGGTGAAGTTTAATGAGGCCAATCACCATAAAAGAGGTGGAGTACCTTGCATTTGAGCTGGTAAAGAGACACATGGAGTGGAGTGAGCCAATCCCTGATTTTTCAACACGCTATCCAGGAATTTTAGAAAGCTGTGTTGCTAATGCTTTTCAAACTTATGGAAGGAAAGAACTTTACCCCACTTTATTAGATAAAGCCGCAATGATCTTTTATCAAATGATAAAAGATCATCCTTTTATTAACCTGCCTGCGCCGCAGCAGGGAAATTATTATGTTTATGCACTAAAGTGTGCTGATAATTCAATCTATATTGGATATACAAACAACTTAACAAGAAGAATAAAAGAGCACAAAAACAGGCTAAACTCCTGGACCAAAAGCAGACTGCCTATTGTATTAATCCATGTTGAAGCTTACAAATCTAAAGAAGATGCTGTGTCTCGGGAAAAAAAACTAAAAACTGGTTTTGGGAGAAAATGGTTAAAGAAAAAAGCGTCGCGGCAGGCAGGCGGGAACAAAAGAATAGCTGTCACAACCCTTCTGATTTTCCTTGCTCTAAATGACAAGTGGATTGAATTCAGCAATGAGCAGCTCTATAATTTGGCTTTCTTTGTGGCTGAGAACCAGCCAAAACTCAAAAAAAGTGTTGTTCTGTTCATCAAAGATTCTATTCGCTACAACTTAGTTCCTTTTAAGGATTGAACAATCTCATAAGCAGCAGATAGCTTATGGCTTAAATCTCCTCCCCTTTGACGGGGGAGGGTTAGCCTGCCCGCCTCTGGCGGAGGTGGGGGTGGAAAGTTCCCACTTGTCATTGCGGGCATATTACTCATAGATGTGTGCTAGAAGAGCATCGTTTATGCTGTTAATTAGCTGTATTATAGATATATTTATTAAACTGTTTTAATAAAGTGATTGGGAAAGGGTAAAATGCATA
>JAUWKI010000049.1 GCA_030614255.1 Actinomycetes bacterium | reverse complement strand
GCCTTTGGAGGGCTTGTCCACCTCTGGCGGGGCAAATAGCTTATAGCAGATAGAAAGTTGAGAGGGTAGAGGAAAAAACCAACTAACCAATAAGTAAATTAGCAAAAAACTCCTAACTCCCAACTAACAAACTTTCGACTAGATGCGCCTGTAGCTCAGCTGGATAGAGCGTCGGACTTCGAATCCGCAGGTCGGGGGTTCGAATCCCTCCAGGCGCGCCAATTTTAGTTAAAAGTTAAAGGTTAAAAGTTAAAGGTTAAAAGTTAAAGGTTAATAACTGATATAAAAACTATGAACAACGAACTATGAACAGAACTATGGGCCGTTAGCTTAGTTGGTAGAGCAGGGGACTCTTAATCCCAAGGTCGCAGGTTCGAATCCTGCACGGCCTACCAAAATTAATTAATTTTAACTTATATACAACCAAAATTTTGTATGTATTATGCGGGTGTGGTGGAATGGCAGACACGCATGCCTTAGGAGCATGTGCCGCAAGGCGTGGAGGTTCAACTCCTCTCACCCGCACCATATTATGTGGCAAAATTAAGACTAGGAGGTATTTTTTTTGAAAGCTGAAGTAGAAAAACTTGAAAAGAATAAGGTTCTTTTGAAAGTTGAAGTGCCCCAAGAAGATGTGAAGCAAGCTATTAAAGAAGCATACAAAACTGTTGCTAAAAAAGTTAGTATCCCTGGTTTTAGAAGAGGGAAAGTTCCCCCAAGCGTAATCGACACTCGTATAGGAGAAGAAGCTGTCATTGATGAGATGCTTCGCCAACTGGTGCCTCTCTCTTACATTAAAGCTGTTGAGAAAACGGGCATTAAGCCAATTAATACTCCCGAGGTAGATGTTCAGGAGGCCAAAAAAGATAAGGTTAACTTTCATGCCAAGGTTGACGTGAAACCTGAAGTTAAGTTGGGTGATTATAAGAAATCGGGAATTAAGCGAGTCAAGGTAAAAGTAACTAATGAAGAAATTAATCAACAGGTTGAAATAATGAGAGATAGATTGGCACATCTCGAAGTTGCTGAAGGAAAGAGTGTTTCCAATGGAGATTTTGTAACGATAAATTTTGATGGTTTAGTTGATGGTAAATCTTTTGAGGGGAATTCTGCTAAAGATTATCTCTTCGAAGTTGGTTCCAGTCCAATTGTTCCAGGTTTTGATGGAAATCTTTTAGGAGCTTGCAAGGGCGACATAAAAGATTTCGAGGTGAATATACCTCCGAAGTTTGAGAATCCGGCAATTTCAGATAAGACGGTAAAATATAAAGTTTTAATAAAAGAAGTAAAACAAAAAGTTTTACCGGAGCTGAACGACGAATTTGCCAGTGAGGCCGGTGGTTTTAAAAGTCTGGATGAATATAAGAAAGATATAAGGAAGCGATTGGAGGAAGTAAAGACCTTCAAGGCAGAAGAGGAATTTCGAAGGAAGCTTTTGGATAAAGTAACGGAAAAAACGAACATTGATATTCCCGATATAATGATAGAGAGAATGTTGGCGGAAATGGTTGATGAGTTTCTTCTAAGTCTTCAGTCTCAAGGAATACCCGCTGATGATTATTTTTCTGCCACTAAGAGCAATCTTGAAGAGCTAAAAAAATCCTTCCGAGAAAGAGCTAGCGAGAGAACCAAGGAAGAACTTGTTCTAGAAAAGATTGCAGAAAAAGAAAACTTAGTGGTAAGTGAAGATGAATTAGATGAAGAAGTTGAAGCTATTGCTAAAAGGATGGATGAAGACAAAGATAAACTTAAGGGAGCTTTTAAAGAAAGAGGAGTGTTAAGCAGAATTAAGAACGATATTTTGATAAGAAAGTCTTTAGAACATTTGGTTGGATTAACAGAAAAAGCAACCGGAAACAAAAACAAGAAAAGTGAGGTTGGAGGCAAAGATGAAAAATCTAATTCCAATAGTGGTTGAACAAACAGCTCGAGGTGAGAGGTCATACGACATTTACTCTCGTCTATTAAATGAGAGGATAATCTTTTTAGGTAGTGAGATAAACGATGATGTAGCTAATGTAATTATTGCTCAAATGTTGCATTTAGAATCAGAAGACCCTGATAAAGATATTTATCTTTACGTAAATAGTCCCGGGGGACTCATTACGGCAACTTTAGCTATTTACGATACGATGCAGTACGTCAAACCGGATGTCTCGACCATATGTATAGGTCAAGCCGCTAGTGGAGGTGCAGTTTTACTTGCATCTGGTGCAAAAGAAAAAAGATTTACATTGCCTAATTCAAGAGTTTTAATTCATCAGCCTCACGGTGGGGCTAGCGGTCAAGCTGTTGATATTAATATTCAGGCTAAAGAAATTTTAAGGAACCGTCGACTATTAGATGAGATACTAGCCGAAAAAACCGGTCAATCAGTTGAGAAGATTCAAGAAGATACCGATAGGGACTTTATAATGACTGCTGAAGAGGCAAAAAAATACGGCATAGTTGATGAGGTTGTGCAACAGCGAAAGAAAAAATAGGAGGGGCAACATGGCAAAATTCGGAGAAACCCCGGAGCAATTAAAATGTTCTTTTTGCGGCAAGAATCAGCGTCAAGTAAGAAAACTAATAGCTGGTCCGGGTGTCTATATTTGCGATGAGTGTATCGATCTTTGCAATGAGATTATAGATGAAGAGCTTGAGCCAGAAGCTGAATATCGCATTGAGGATTTACCTAAACCAAAGGAAATTTTCGATATTCTTAATGAATATGTAGTAGGTCAAGAAAAAGCGAAGAAAATACTTTCAGTTGCTATATACAATCACTACAAGAGAGTCAAATTTGGGTTCAATAAGGAAGATGATGTTGAGCTTCAAAAAAGCAATATTCTTATGATTGGCCCTACGGGATGTGGAAAAACTCTTTTGGCTCAAACTCTGGCTAAGATTCTCAACGTTCCCTTTGCGATTGCTGATGCAACAGCTCTAACTGAAGCAGGTTATGTGGGGGAAGATGTAGAGAATATTCTGCTTAAATTAATACAAGCCGCGGACTACGATGTTAAAAAAGCAGAAGTAGGTATAGTTTACATCGATGAAATCGACAAAATTGCCCGCAAATCAGAAAATCCGTCAATCACACGTGATGTATCTGGCGAAGGTGTTCAGCAAGCTTTGTTAAAGATTTTGGAAAGCACAACGGCCAGCGTTCCTCCTCAAGGGGGAAGAAAACATCCTCATCAGGAATTTATTCAGATTGATACGACCAACATCCTCTTTATTTGCGGAGGAGCTTTTAATGATCTTGAGAAAATAATTGCTAATAGACTCGGCAAAAAAGGTATTGGATTTGGAGCTGAGATTAAGGGTAGACAAGAAAAATCTATAGGCGAGATTCTTTCTCAAATATTGCCAGAGGACTTAATTAAATATGGTTTGATTCCTGAATTTGTTGGTAGACTCCCGGTTGTGGGGAGCGTTAACAATTTAGATAAAGACGACTTGGTTAGAATCCTTACTGAACCAAAAAGCGCTCTCGTCAAACAGTATAAGAAAATTTTCGAGTATGACAATGTTGAACTGGTGTTCACCAAGGGAGCTCTTCTTGCTTTGTCTGAAAAGGCACTTGAAAGAGCGAGCGGGGCCAGGGGACTCAGAGCCGCGCTAGAGGAAGTTTTGATGAATCCTATGTATGAGATTCCCTCAAGGTCATATATAACTAAGTGTGTAATTACGAAGGATACAATTAAGAAAGGGTTAAAGCCCTCCCTTGTTGCCGAGGGGGAGGAAGAAAAGATTTTAGAAGGAGAAATTACCGCATAAAAAGCCCCGCCAATGGCGGGGCTTTTTTGTTAGTGCCATAAACCTCCGGTTTACTCAGCCTGCCCGCCGGTAGGCAGTTGCATACGTTTTAAAGCGAAACAATTGAAAAAAAGTTTAAATGATTGATTTGTTTATTTTCTTACTCGCCTAAGAATTTATTTTTTTGTGGGCGGGCAACAACTCTGGATTGCCTGCCTGCCGGTAGGCACGGCGCGCGCCTACTCAGTTGGTTCTCTCATTGCGAAATTGCTATTTGTCCTAAAGGACACGCAATTCCTGCCTGCCCTGCCTGCCGGTAGGCAGGGTGCCGCTTCTACTCGAGTTTCACTCGTTTAACGGCGTGCTCAGAGTCACTCCAAGCAAGAGCCACGAGATGTTTTAAAAGCCACAAAATCTATAAAGACTCTATTGGTTTTTCTAAGGGCTAAAGGCTGGGGGCTAATGGCTAGAGGCTGTTTTAAAAAGCTCTTTTGGTTTTCCTGGTGGCTGGAAGCTGGTAGCTGCTTTTGAATGATATGGCAGATAGCAGATAGCTTACTCTCCCTCCCCCTTGATGGGGGAGGGAGAGGGTGGGGGTGAAATGAGCAACCCACCCCGGTTAAAAAGCAAAAAATAATGACCACCGACTGCAAGCTCGTCATGCTAAGAGCAAAGTGGTTACCTCCCTGTCATTGCGGGCATATTACTCATGAAAGTGTGCTTTTTAATCACCTCGGCCAAAGAAAAAAATACCAATTAAAGTAATTCTTTCTCTTATTTTGTGATAGGCCCCTGTGTTGTCGATAGTGTCCTT
>JAUWKI010000003.1 GCA_030614255.1 Actinomycetes bacterium | reverse complement strand
TTTACCAATATCTTTCTCCGATACCTTGTTATCCAAACTATGTGATATTGAGTTTTGTATACAGCATGAGCTGATTTTCTTGCTCTCATGCTCTTATCTTACAAGAAGATGCAGGAAAATGCTCTCAGCCCCGCCCTTACAGGCGGGGATTTCCCGCTGAATTAAACAAAGAAAAAAAGATTTAGCGTTAAAATAAATCCTTTTTAGTCTCTTGAAATATTTAATGGCGCTTATCCGGTTTGTTGTGAACTATTTTTCTATATTAATCAGTTCAAGTTTAAAACAGAGAGTTTTTCCTGCCAAAGGATGATTCAAATTGAAGGTTACAGTATTATCGGCTAGTCCCTCAACTCTTGCGGAAACGATTTGGTCATCTACAGTTTTAAGTTGAACTACTTGGTCTACCGATACTTGGCCAGTTCCCAGCATGCTTCGAGGAAACTCTTTTATCAAGTCTTTTCTTAATTCTCCATATGCTTTTTCGGGAGAAATAGAAATTTTCTTTTTTTCTCCCTCTTTCATTCCAATTACCGCTTCTTCAAAACCCGGAATAACTTGCCCGCTGCCAACTTTAAAAGTCAAAGGATCCTTACCCTTGCTGCTATCAAACTCCTGCCCATCTTCAAACTTACCAGTGTAATGAATATTCACAGTGTCACCATTTTTTACCAGCATATAATCATCTCCCAAATAATTTATAAACACCTTAAGACAAATATACCCAAAGAACAACTGGCTACCACAAAAATCGAACCAGCTAAAAACATTTTTACTCCAAGAAAATTGGCTCTTTCACAAGAGAGACAATAAATAAGGAATTCCAATAGTTGTTAACATCTGCTCTTAAAAGATAATAATAAATGAGTCCGTTTGGACTCATTTATACTTTGGCTCCCCGGGTAGGATTCGAACCTACGACCTAGTGGTTAACAGCCACCCGCTCTACCTGTTGAGCTACCGGGGAACAAATTTTATTCTATCTTCTGATGAGCACTAGTGCATTATACGGTAAGAGAAATGATGATTTCAAGTACAAAGCTTGCCTGAATTTAAACGACAAAATCTTGAAACCAGCTAGCAGATAACTCTACTCTAGATAATCTTTAAGTTTTTCGCTACGGCAAGGATGACGAAGTTTACTTAACGTCTTTGATTCTATTTGCCTAATACGCTCACGAGTTACACCAAAAACCCGACCCACTTCCTCCAAGGTGCGAGGATATCCGTCTAAAAGACCGAACCGAAGCTCGATAACCCTCTTTTCTCTCTCGTTTAACTCCGACAATACACCCCTCAGCTGTTCTTGCAGAAGCCTGAAAGAAGCCGCATCCACCGGCACTTGGGCCTCTTTGTCTTCAATAAAATCTCCAAGCTGACTGTCTTCCTCTTCCCCAATCGGCGTTTCGAGCGACACGGGCTCTTGAGATATCTTTAAAATCTCTCGAACTTTTTCGGGAGTAAAATCCATTTTCTCCGCTATTTCTTCAGGTAAAGGTTCCCGCCCCAAATCTTGCAGTAACTGTCTCTGCACTCTGATAAGTTTATTAATCGTTTCAACCATGTGAACAGGAATTCGTATGGTCCTCGCCTGATCGGCTATAGCTCGGGTTATAGCTTGTCTAATCCACCATGTCGCATAAGTTGAGAATTTATAACCCTTCCTATAATCAAATTTTTCAACGGCCCTAATGAGCCCCAGGTTTCCTTCTTGAATCAAATCAAGAAAAAGCATTCCTCTGCCAACATAGCGTTTTGCAATCGAGACCACGAGTCTTAAGTTTGCCTCCACTAATTTCCTCTTCGCGGCTAGACCCTCACGCTCGGCTCTTCTTAAACGTCTTTTCTCAAGAGACGTTAGGTCTTCTTCCTCTTTTTCTAATTTTTCACTGGCATTTTCCCACGTCTCTATCTTTTTTGCCAGTTCAACTTCCTCTTTAGCAGTAAGAAGAGGAACTTTCCCAATTTCCTTTAGATACATTCGCACCGGGTCACTGGTTGAGGTTTTCAATGAACCCTCAAAAGTCTTTTTTGCCCTCGTTGACTTATTTTTATTAGTCTCCGGCTTTTCTTTCACATCCTCTGGGCTCAATGAATCTGTTGAGTCCACTATATTAACATTCAGATTTGATAGCTCCGTATAAATATTCTCTATCTGCTCTGCGATAAGATCAACATCCTGAAGAGCATCTGCAATCTCGTCGGTTGTCAGTCTCCCTTTTCTTTGCCCTTCTAAAAAGAGCTGCTTTACCTCTTTAATTTCAAACTCAGTTGCTTTTTGTTTCAATCTTTTCAATCCTCCGAACAGTCAAAGTCTCAATCAAATCTTTAAGTTACCGCATAGACAACTTCAAAATTAAACAGTTAGACTTGTTGTTTTAATTTTCTTCTCTCTTTTTCTAATTCATTTAATTCATTAAAAATTGAATCTATCTCCTTTGTATTGTTGGCCAAGTTGGATTCCTCGGCTTCCTTTAATTTTTTCTTCCACTTATTAATTTGACGTTCAAGGTAAAAACCCTTGAGTCTAATCAAAATATCTGAAAAGTATTTATTCCAATTATCGGCATCAACATGAATTGGCTCAAGAGTGAGAGCTGTAATTAAATTAATAAGTTTTTCCTTGGAAATTGAATTAATAAAATTAGCGGAACCTATCTTCTCACTCGGTAACCCTTTTAAGAATACGAGCAACTCCTTATGTAATGAGTACGTAAAAAACTCATCCTTGAGCTTGGGTAAAAACTTACTCACTCTATCCGGGTATTGTAAAATAAATTTTAAAGCTTCTCGCTCAGATTTAGCCTGAGCATCAAGCAACACGGTCACAACAGAATCTTCGGTTTCAAATTTTCTTCTTTTAACTTTTTTCATCTGAGCCAAGAGAGAATCGTATGAAATATTCAATCTATCTCCTAGTTTTTTTAAATAGTCCTCTTTCAAAATAACGTTATCTAAACGCGCAATCACACCCACTGCTTCGTCTACCGCCTTGGTTTTTCCCAGGGGATCCTTAAGATCATGTTTTTTGAGCACCTGGTTTATGCAGAAACCAATCAAAGAAACGGCACTACCTAACCGTTTCTTAAAAGCATCTCTCCCCTCACTAGTAATGAAATCCGCGGGATCCTTGCCGGCAGGTAAAGAGAGAACGAACACATCAACTTTTGACTGACCAAGCAAGTCTAATCCTCTTTCAGCAGCCGCCATACCAGCCTTGTCTGCATCAAACAGAAGAACGACTCTACTTGTAAACCTAGACAACAGATGTAGGTGATCAGAGGTAAGTGCTGTTCCAAGCGTCGCAACAACATTTTTTATCCCAGCCTGATATAACGAAATAACATCTGTATAACCTTCCACAATTAGAGCATAATTTAATCTTACTATTTCGCTTTTCGCAAGAGACTGACTATACAAAGTCGAGCTCTTGTGGAAGATGACCGTCTCTGGCGAATTTATATATTTTGGTAATTCCTTTTCTATAACTCTTCCGCCAAAAGCAATATGCTTACCTTTTAAATCAAATATTGGAAAGATAATCCTGTTCCTGAATAAATCGCAAGAACCCTTATCCCTTTTGACAATTAAACCAACATCAATTAGCTCCTGGATACCGTACCCTTTTTGAGTTAAAAGCCCCAGAAGTCTCTTCCCATCTCTTGGCGCAAAACCCAGTTTAAAAGTCTTAAGTGTTTCTTCTTGAAACCCACGTTTTTTTAAATAATTCCGTGCCCTTTCCCCGTCACTTGTTTTTAACAAATTATGACTATAATGTTTTTGAGCTAACTCATTTATGTCCCACATTCTTGTTTTGCGAGAGGCTAATTTGGAATCACTCGGACGCTCGTAATGTATGGTGTAGTTCGCCTTTTCTGCAAGCATCTGAACAGCCTCAGGAAAATCGACATTTTCAACCCGTATTAAAAAATTGTAGACGTTCCCTCCTTCTCCACAACCAAAACAATGATAGAGCTGTTTTATGGGATCCACAACAAAAGAAGGAGTTTTTTCTTTATGGAAAGGACAGAGCCCCTTAAAGACTCTTCCCGTTTTTTTTAAATTAACATATCCCGAAACAACCTCGACCAGATCGTTCCTTTCTCTAATCTCATTTATGTCTTCTTCTTTTATGCGTCCAAACATTTTCACACAACCTATGCTCTATAAATACCCACACAAACCGGGTAGGTTCCTGTAGGCACAAAAAAAGAATGGTTTTACTATTTTTTTCCAATGTATATCATTATTCGACACATCAATTAATAATCCTTGAGAAATTAAAAAGAGAGCGCGTACGCGCTCTCTTTTTAATTAACACAAAAGCTTGAATCTTACCTAATGAAGAAGCGAATTTGCAAAAATAGGAGCAAAAACAAGTGCAACAATACTCATAATTTTAATTAAGATATTCATAGATGGGCCCGCTGTGTCCTTAAATGGATCTCCCACGGTATCACCTACAACGGCCGCTTTATGAACATCTGAACCCTTTCCCCCTAAGTTACCAGCTTCTATATATTTTTTGGCATTATCCCAAGCTCCACCGGCATTTGCCATCATAACAGCCATTAAGAATCCTGAGACAAGAACCCCCACAAGTAAACCACCCAGAGCCTCGGCTCCCAAAACCAATCCCGCTAGAATTGGAGTGCCCACAGCAAGAAGACTTGGAACAACCATCTCTCTTAGTGCCGAAGCCGTACTAATATCAACACAACGATGATAGTCAGCTTTAGCTTTTCCTTCCATAAGGCCCTTAATCTCTCTAAATTGTCTGCGAACTTCCTCAATCATTGAGAAAGCAGCTTTCCCCACAGCTTGAATGGTTAAAGAAGCAAAGAGATAAGGACACGCGGCCCCTATAAAGATGCCTATAACCACCTTGTAATTTAAAATATCGATAACAGTTAATCCGACAGCTTTTGAGTAAGCACTAAACAATGCCAGTGACGTCAAAGCCGCTGAACCTATTGCAAATCCTTTCGCTATAGCAGCTGTGGTGTTCCCAACAGCATCCAAGCTATCTGTTACTTTTCTTACATCCGGACCCAACCCGGCCATCTCCGAAATTCCGCCGGCGTTATCGGCAATGGGTCCATAAGCATCAACCCCGACTACAATACCAGTTGTAGCTAACATACCAAGAGCTGCAAGAGATATTCCATACACTCCACCGCCTTGCATTGCGGCCTCACCAGATACATAAGCTACAAAAATAGCTAAACAAACTAAAATAACCGGCCAAACCGTGCTCTTTAATCCAATAGAATACCCGGTCAAAATGGTGGTCGCCGGTCCGGTTTTTGCGGAATTAGCAATCTCTTTTACAAACTTATAAGAAGCGGAAGTATAGACCTCAGTTATGAAACCAATTGCGACACCGGCCCCAAGACCAGCAACAATTGCCCAGAAAAAGGAAATTTTATCGGCACCTAAAACCCAATATACCAAACCAAAAGAGGCAACAACCACAAGAATCGCAGCAACATAAGTGCCCCTACTTAAAGCTTTGTGTAGATGGGTATTATCTTTACTAACTCGGACGAAGTAAGCTCCTATAATCGAACAAATAATTCCAGCTGCTGCAATTAAAAAAGGAAGCAACATTCCATCTGGACCCAACACCAATGCCCCTAAAGTCATTGCGGCAACTATTGAACCCACATATGACTCGAACAAGTCAGCGCCCATTCCTGCAACATCGCCAACATTATCGCCAACATTATCAGCAATAACAGCAGGATTTCTTGGATCATCTTCCGGTATGCCAGCCTCAACTTTCCCCACTAAATCTGCTCCGATATCGGCTGCTTTCGTATAAATTCCTCCTCCAACACGAGCAAATAAAGCAACTGAGCTAGCTCCTAAAGCAAAACCGTTAATAATTTGGTATCCGTTCGTGTGGTCCTTAAATATCATGAAAAATATACCCAAACCTAAAAGGCCAAGACCTACGACCGACATCCCCATTACAGCCCCACCTCTAAAAGCAACGTTTAGCGCTTGAGCCACACCTTCTTTTGCCGCATTTGTGGTTCTAGTATTCGCCCTGGTAGCAATGGTTAAACCAATAAATCCAGCTGTAGCTGATAAAATGGCACCACCAATAAAAGCTACTGCCGTAAAGGGATTAATAAATACAAAGAGTAAAATAGCCATAAATAAAACAAAGAAACTCAAAACCTTATATTCGCGAGTTAAAAAAGCCATGGCCCCCTCTTGAATCGCCTTCGATATCTCCTGCATCGTTTGGTTTCCCGGGGAATGTTTCATTACCAAACTCGCAAAATAACCAGCAAAAATCAGAGCGATTACGCCGGCAAGAGGAGCCACGAAACCTATGTTTTCTATCATGCACCAGTCTCCTTTCTTTTCAAATAATTTGAACAATTTTAACACACAGCATCGGCATATTAAAATAGACCTTTCATAAAGTAACGAAGTTCTATACCATCCATCCCCTAGGCATAAAAAGATCTTTAAATTTATTAAGCGCATACCTGTCAGTCATTCCGGCCACATAGTCACAAATCTTTAAGGGAAGCTCAGCTCTTTTATCCGTTTGAAATTCCTGAGGCATCTTGTCCGAATTGTTTAAATAATAGAAAAAAAGCATCTCGATAACCTTTTTAGCTTTGGGTTCCTCGGCTTTTGCAGCGGAGTTGATATACACCTTTTCAAAGAGAAAACCGCGCAACTTATTCATCGCTTTTGTAAAATCATTACTTAATTTTATTTGCTTACTGTCCTTGCTCGCCTCAACCATATTGAAGACCATATTATTTATCCTTACCCCATGATGTTTGCCAAGAATCTTTATGGATTTGTCTGGCAAATCCTTTTCTTTAATCATTTTTGCCCGTATGGCATCATCAATATCGTGATTAATATAAGCTACTCTATCAGCAATCCTTACAATTTGTCCTTCAAGGGTTGAGGGTGAATTATTTCTCGTGTGATTTAATATGCCATCTCTAACTTCCCACGTAAGATTTAACCCCTTGCCTTCATATTCTAAATAATCAACAACACGAAGACTCTGTTTATTATGCTCAAATAATTCCGGGACACCTTTATAATCATCTTTTATCTCTTGCAAACATTCAGTCAACGCACCTTCGCCAGTATGACCAAAAGGTGTATGCCCTAAATCGTGCCCCAAAGCAATGGCTTCCGTTAAATCTTCATTTAACTTTAACGCTCTGGCAATCGTACGAGATATTTGAGTAACTTCTAAAGTATGAGTTAAACGAGTGCGGTAGTGATCACCCTCAGGAGCCAAAAAAACCTGGGTTTTGTGAGAAAGGCGTCTAAATGATTTGGAGTGAATTATTCTATCCTTATCCCGTTGGAACTCCGTCCTGATAGGACATTGCTTAACAAAAATCTTGCGACCTTTAGAATTTTCGCTAAGTTGGGCACATGAAGAGAGAAGCTTCCTCTCTTTTTCCTCTAACATTTCGCGGATATCCATTATTCACCCCAAAATCAGTCGCCGGCCAATTAAAAAAGAAAAACGATATAGAAAAATTTAAAATTGAAAACCGAATCCTAAAAGATAAAATTCTTAAAATACTATTAAAACATTTTTAATTTTTAATTATGATTTTTCATTCTTCGTTTTTTATCTCTTCTATACTCTATGTTCTATATTCCATTAGTCCCACCAGCGACGGGCAAGCATCAGCCATCAGTCGGGAGTTATTAGTTGGCAGCTGGCAGTTGGGAGTTTTCTGGTTGGCTTGCTGGTTTTTCTCTCTGCTCTAAGCTCTCCGCTCTAATCTCTATACTCCACACCCTATACTCCATGCTCTATATTTTCTCTGCTCTATGCTTTTAGCCATCTGCTATCTGCTATCTGCCATCTACCACTTTACTTGCTTCTTCAAAAATTCTTGCCCCTAATATCTTTGCTCGTTTAATTGCATATAAATCATCTTTTGTCGGTTTTACTCCACAAACTCCCTGATGACCGGCATCAAAATCGCTCGCTCCGTCTCCTGCTATGCTCATCCCTTGAATCAACATCATATCGTGGAGAGCTCTTACGGTAGTTTCTTGCCCACCAAATTTTGAAGCCCCAACGGCTATAGCTCCTCCTGGTTTGCCCAAAAGAGACTTCCCTGTTCTTAATGATCTGGTTTTATCCCAATACGCTTTAAGCTGGGATGACACAGTTCCAAAATAGACTGGACTTGCAAGAATAACCGCGTCTGCTTCTTCTAAATTCATAAGTGATTTTTCTAACAACGTGCCCTCAAAACAGCTTCTATTGCATGGACTTGAACAGGCATCACAATATGGTTTCTCTTGCCCCTTGAGAACATCACAAGCATGTTCAATATAGACACTCGCCCCTTTTCTTTTCGCGGCCTCTAAGGCAACTTCAAGTAGATAGAAAACATTCCCGTCTTTATTGGGGCTTCCATTAATTCCAACAATCAGCATATTGCTCCTTAAATTATTTAACAGTTATTGGTAAGCCCGGCCTTACGGCCTCGATAGCTGATAGTTTAAACTATCCTCCACCAGCTTTTTAGCTTCTTCGCTACTATGTCATCGTGTCACTACGTTTCCACATCACATGTTTAGAGATTGCCACGACCTGCCTGCCGCCGTGTCTGCCGCTGGCGGGGCAGACATCAGCTATCTGTTATTTCGTTGTGTCCCCTTTTGCACCAATGGCAGCTTGTGCCGCGGCAAGTCTGGCCAAGGGAGTCCTATAAGGAGAACAGCTTACGTAGGTGAGACCAATTTTGTGGCAGAACGCAATTGAAGATGGCTCACCGCCATGCTCCCCACAGATACCCAGCTTGATATCTGGTTTAGTTTTTCGAGCAAGCTTGCAAGCTGTGTCAACTAGACTACCAACGCCACTTTGATCGATAACTTCAAATGGATTAACAGGCAATATTTTATCCTCAAGATATCTTGCTAAAAACTTCGCTTCAGCGTCATCGCGACTAAAACCAAACGTCGTTTGAGTTAAATCATTCGTTCCAAAGGAAAAAAAGTCCGCATGCTCCGCAATTTCATTTGCGGTTATAGCAGCACGCGGCAGTTCAATCATCGTTCCTATCTTATATGCGATATCTACCCCTTTTTCTGCTAGAACTTCTTTGATTGTTTCCTCTGCTTTTCCACGAGTAGTCATAAGTTCGTTTACATGAGAAACTAAGGGAATCATTATTTCGACCACCGGCTCATAACCTTCTTTTTTTATGTTGCAAGCCGCTTCCATTATTGCTTTAACCTGCATATTATAGACCCCGGGATAAACTATACCAAGTCTGCATCCTCTTAAACCCAGCATTGGGTTCATCTCGGTTTCCACTCTCACTTTGTGCAAAATCTTCTCTTTTTTGGCGATTTGAGTTTCATCGATCTTCTTGAATTTCATCTCAGTAATCTCAACTCTTAAATCTGCCAAATTGGGTAAAAATTCATGAAGAGGAGGATCTAAAAGTCTAATTGTTACAGGTAGCCCTGACATAGCTTTAAAGATGCCCTCAAAATCTCCTCTTTGAAACTGCAGAAGCTTCTCTAAAACATCTTCTCTTTCCTCATTTGTCTCAGACAAAATCATTTTTTGCACTAGGGGCAGCCGTTCATCTCCGAAGAACATATGTTCAGTACGGCAAAGACCGATGCCCTCAACACCAAACTCTCTCGCCTTCTTCGCATCTTCAGGAGTATCAGCATTTGCTCTAACGCCAAGTACGCGATATTTATCCGCCCACTTAAGAATCTCTTGAAAGTCCGGACTAACGTTGGGAGGGATAAGAGGCGCTTCTCCTAAAATTATTCGACCCGTGCTCCCATCGATACTTATAATGTCTCCGGATTTAACTATCGTTCCGTTTATCTCAAAAAATTGCTTTTCCAAATCCAATTTCATCGCTTCACATCCAGCGACACAAGGTTTTCCCATGCCCCGTGCCACAACAGCAGCATGACTCGTCATTCCTCCATGAACAGTAAGCACACCTTGAGCTGCTATTAAACCATGAATATCGTCCGGGGTAGTTTCCCATCGAACCAATATGACTCTCTTGCCAGCACTACCTTCTTCCTCTGCAGTATCAGCATTAAAAACAACTTCTCCAGTGGCAGCTCCCGGAGAGGCAGGCAAACCAGTTGCTAGAATCTTTAGTTTAGCTTTCGGGTCAATTCTAGGGTGAAGAAGTTGATCAAGCTGAGAGGGATCAATCCTTTCTATTGCCATCTTCTTGGTAATTAAACCCTCGTTTACCATATCCACAGCAATCTTCAATGCTGCAGCAGCCGTTCTCTTGCCAGTTCTTGTTTGAAGCATATAAAGTTTGCCCTGCTCTACTGTGAACTCTATATCTTGCATATCACGATAGTGTTTTTCTAAATTCTCCATGGCCTTCATCAACTTCTCGTAAGTATCGGGCATCTCTTCTTTAAGGTTTGTGAGAGTCTTTGGAGTACGAACACCAGCCACAACGTCTTCTCCTTGGGCATTTGTAAGATACTCTCCAAAAATTTTCTTTTCACCAGTTGCAGGATCCCTGGTAAACGCAACGCCCGTGGCAGAGTCACTACCTTTGTTTCCAAAAACCATCGTCTGAATGTTAACAGCCGTGCCCAAATCATCTGAAATTTTGTATTGTTTACGATATGTTTTTGCACGAGGGTTATTCCAGGATTCAAAGACAGCAGTTACCGCTTTTTTTAGTTGAATCTTGGGGTCTTTCGGAAACTCTTCACCGGTTTCTTTTCTTACAATGTCTTTATAAATATCAACTAACTCTTTCAAGTCGTCTGCCGTAAGTTCAGTGTCCTGCTTAACTCCCCGCTCTTTCTTCATCTCCCTTAACTCATGCTCAAATTTATTCTTTTCTACTTTAAGCACAATGTCGGAGTACATCATTATAAATCGCCTGTATGCATCATAAGCAAACCTATCGTTCTTGGTCTGTTTAATAAGACCCTTTATCGTCTCCTCATTTAATCCGAGATTTAAAACTGTGTCCATCATGCCCGGCATTGAAAACGCTGCACCCGAACGAACGGAGAGCAATAGTGGATCGTTAACATCTCCTAATTCCTTACCTAGTTTTTTCTCCAGCTTATCTTGATATTCTTTAATTTCCTCTTCTAAACCATTGGGGTACTTCTCTATCTTAGAATAAGCATTGCAAGCATCCGTTGTGATTGTATAACCTGGAGGAACGGGAAAACCAAGCATCGTCATCTCTGCTAAATTGGAACCCTTGCCTCCCAATATAAATTTCATGCTCGCGTTCCCTTCTTCGAAATCATAAACATATTTCTTAACCGACATTCCAAACCCCCTCAAATATGATTATCTTTACTATTATAGTATTTCAATATTTCACTAGCCGTCTCTTCAATCGCTTTATACGTAGTATTTATAATCCTGCATCCGATTTTTTTCATTATAGAACGCGCATAATCGAGTTCTTTCAATATGTAACCGGCATTCGCGTAACCATTTTTTGGAGCCCCCAACGCTTCCAGCCTTTGTTCTCTGATTTCTCTTAATGAATTTTCATTAATATCAAGGCCAACTACCTTTTCGGGTGATATTTCAAAAAGTTGTTTGCTTGGCTCGATTCCATAAATTAAGGGGATATTAGCCACCTTCCAGCCACGATAAGCTAAATATACGGAAAGAGGAGTTTTGGAGGTTCTAGAAACTCCTACGAGAACGATTTCAGCTTCTTTAATGTTTTCCATGCTTCTTCCATCATCATGTTTAACCGCAAAATTTATCGCCTCGATTTTTCGAAAATACCCGTGGTCTATTTCCCTGGAAGCTCCCGGTCTAAGCTCCGCTGAAGCTTCAGAAAATTCTTCCAGCACACTTATTGCAGGACTTAAGACATTCAATACGGGAATCCCAAACTCATTAGCTTTCGTCTCTAAAAACTCGTTCAATTGAGGGGCAACCAAACTATAAAATATAACGCTTGGACCAATTTTTGCTTTGTTTATAACCGCCTCAATCTGATTTTTATCCCTAATTTTTGGCCATTTTATTACCTTAAATTTTTCAGCAAACTGGCTTGCCGCAGCTTTGGCCACTTGCTCCGCTGTATCCCCTAGAGAATCTGAAAGTACATATATATTTTTCATCTCTGTCATTAACATCCCTTTGCCAGCCTTAAATTTATTTGATTAAAATTTTCATCTTTCTCTTAAATAAAACCTACCCGGCAGCTATGGCTAGTTTGGAAAAATCGGCAACCGATTGAAATATTTGAACAGACTTATTTAGTAGTTTGATTCGGTTATCCTGTAGCTCTTTCTCCTTCGCCATCACCAAGACTTCATCAAAAAATTTATCGACTATCGGTCTTAAGTTAGCCAAGATTTTCATGACCTCTTCATAATTACTATTTTTCAAGGCTTCATTCATATCTTTTTCTGATTGCAAAATCGCTCGAAACAACTTCTCTTCCTCTTCTTGCTCAAACAAATTTTCATTGACTGTTATCCCTAACCCATGCACCGCTAAATTTCTACATCTTATGAACGCTGTAAACAAATCTTTCATTAAGCTTTCTTCCCTGTATTTGGACATAATCTTAACTTTTTCCCTAAGGACCACTAAATTATTCAATCCCAATGCCAAAACGGAGTCAACGACATCGTATTGAAATCCCGCGCTTAAAAATTGCTGTTTTAATCTTCCCAGGAAGAAACTTTCAAGTTCCTCCAAAATTCGCTCTTCATCCTGGTAAAATTCTATCTTATCTCTTTTGTACCCAGATAGCGTAAACTTTATAAGCTCGATGAGCGACAGATTTAACTCGTTATTGAGAACTATGTTTATTATACCTTGTGCTTGACGACGCAAAGCATAAGGATCTTCTGAGCCAGTTGGTAGAAGCCCTACCGAAAAACAACCTGTTATAGTATCTGCTTTATCCGCAATGCTTACAATTTTTCCCACATCAGATTCGGGCAAAATGTCATCAGAGTAACGCGGCAGATAGTGTTCAAAAATACCTTTAGCAACCTCTTCGTTCTCTCCGGACAACATTGCATATTCTCTCCCCATTACGCCCTGAAGGTCAGGAAACTCTCCAACCATCTCCGTCACCAAATCAGCTTTGCTTAAATAAGCAGTCCTTTTTGCATAATCCTTCGTCGAATCATCGACTTCCATCTGTTTGGCTAAAAAGCCGGTTACTTTTCCAACACGTTTAACTTTGCTATATACCGTCCCAAGTTTATCTTGAAAAACAACACCCTCAAGTTTTTCGATATTTTTAACAAGTGGTTCTTTCCGATCTTCTTCGAAGAAAAACTTCGCGTCCGCAAGCCGCGCTCCAAGAACTCTTTCGTGACCTTTTCTAATAATGTCATCATAAGTAGCATCGCCATTATGAACAATGATAAACTTGGATTTTAATTTGCCATCAATGTCTTCAACAGGAAAATAACGTTGATGTGATTCCATCGCAGTCGTCAGTACTTGCCGCGGCAAACTAAGATAGCTATCTGAAAAAGTACCGCAGATAATATGTGGAGACTCTACCAAATTTATAACTTCAGCAAAAGTTTTGGGATTTATAACGGGTCTTTCTTTTTCTTTTTTCAAAAGCCCTTTGATGCTATCCTCAATAATTTCTTTCCGTTCCTTCTGATCCACAACCACACCGGCTTTCTTTATCAAAGAAAAATATTCCCTAGGGTTTTTCATTTTAATAGGACTTTTTACAAGAAAACGATGTCCCCACGTCAAATTGTTTGACTTCAGATCAACAAATGTAAATCTCACGACTTCCTCTCCATGTAAAGCTAAAAGCCAGCGAATGGGCCGAACAAAGCGAACGTTGCCACCCTGCCACCTCATGGACTTATTAAAAGAAATGGATGATATCAATTTTGGTAAAATTTCGGGGAGAATTTTCGATGTTTCTTTGCCTTGTTCTTTCTTGATGGCAAAAACATAGGTTCCTTCGGAGGTCTCACGAATTTTCAAATCAGATACTTTTACCCTTTGCGATTTGGCAAAACCTTTCGCAGCAGCAGTCGCCTCCCCACCATTGGTAAATGCCGCGTTCGCCGGAGGTCCCTTCGTCTCCCTTATTTCTTCCCGCTGTTGTGATTGCAAGCCGACAACATTTAAAACCAAACGCCTTGGAGTACCATATGTTTTTGCTTCGAAACAGGAAAGCCTGTTTTCATCGAGCAATTTTATGGCATTGTTCTTTAATTGTTCGATTCCCACGTTGAGTGCCATAGAGGGCATCTCTTCCGTTCCTATCTCTAAAATTAAGTCCTTTGTATCCATAAATACTCCTGCTTTAGCTATTGGTTTCTTGGTCGGCCTACCCGCCATTGGCTACACCTTCAGGTGTTGGCAGGCGGGAAGTCCATAGTAAGTAATAAAAAATAAAAAATTTAAAACATTCTTTATTTACTGCCAACTACTTAAGAAGTGGGTATCCCATCTTCTCCCTTTGGGACATATAAGCACCGGCACACTTGCGTGCAAGATCACGAACCCGTGCAATGAAGCGTGTTCGCTCAGTCACACTAATCGCTCTTCTGGCATCCAGAAGATTAAAAACGTGTGAACATTTAAGGACATAGTCATAGGCCGGCAAGACCAAATCTTTAGAGAGAATAAGCTCGCACTCTTTTTCGAATTTATCGAATAAATCATTCAGCATAACCGTATCCGCAATCTCAAAATTATACTTGGACCATTCCACCTCTCCTTGATGATGAATATCGCCGTACTTTAAGCCATTCCCCCATTCCAGGTCAAAAACATTATCTTTTTCCTGAACATACATGGCAATTCTTTCTAATCCATACGTTAACTCCACCGAAATGGGTTTCAAATCGATGCCTCCTATTTGCTGAAAGTATGTAAATTGGGTTATTTCCATGCCGTCTAGCCAAACTTCCCAGCCCAGCCCCCAAGCTCCCAATGTGGGCGATTCCCAATCATCTTCAACAAAGCGTATGTCGTGTTTCCTGGGATCAATACCAATTTGTTCAAGACTCTCAAGATAGATGTTTTGGATATCATCAGGAGCTGGCTTAAGCACTACTTGAAATTGATAATAATGCTGGAGCCGATTTGGGTTTTCGCCATAACGTCCATCAGTTGGCCGGCGAGCTGGTTCAACATAAGCAATTTTCCAGGGCTCAGGCCCCAAACATCTTAGGAAAGTATGTGGATTAAAAGTTCCCGCCCCTACCTCTAAATCATATGGTTGAGCTATGATGCATCCATAGTTGGCCCAATAGGCCTGTAAATTCATAATTATCTCTTGGAAGTTCATTCACATCCCCTGTGTTTACAACAAAACCTCTTCCCCGAAAGTATATTAATACCCCCTGGACAAGAGGACTTCTTTTTGCACTCTCACTCCAACCTGTCTCTAATATTATTTTTTAAAATAAGTGCTGCTTACAACCTATTCTTTTAAAATAATTACCGACTAAACAGCTTTGTTTGCACGGATTAAATAATAAGCAAAATAACAATCAATGTCAAAATCATCAACCTTTTAATTTGTTTATACATTCTCTGCTTTTAAGCTGGGCTTGTATATGAAAATCAACGTATTTTCGAACAACCGTTAAAACTTCCTTCCTTGGCTTCTCTGAAACTTCAATTTTATCTAAATCACCGGCGCTGGCTCTCAGCAAAGTTGAGAGTAGACTGGCTGCTTGAGAACTTATAAAAACTATATCCGGCCCAACTTCGCCCCCCCGATAACCAAAATAACCGCATTCTTTACAGATAAGCCCACCCTTCTCACAACTAAAAAAGGTCTCCTTAAAATGGTTCATAGTTTTGCTACAGACAACACATCTGTTAAGAATGGGTAAAAAACCAGACAGGGAAAGAAGTTTTAGGTCAAATGCCACTAAAAGAAGGTCTGTGTTTATAGTTATCTTAGACAAGGTTTTTAAGCTGGATAAAAGAAACTCAAAAACTCTTTTGTCTTTCTCACGTTCAATAGATACTTTGTTCATCAAATCAAGCATGGGTAACCCATAAGCTATCTTATTTAAATCTTCCCTGATTTCCGAAAAAGAAGTAATAATTTCAGCTTGAGTAATTGTATCTAAGTTTCTACCCTTATAAAGTAAGAGGTCAACATACGTAAATGGTTCGAGCCTTCCTCCGAATTTACTTTTAGTTCTTCGCAATCCCTTCGCGACAGCACTTACTTTTCCATGAAAATTGGTAAAAAAAATTATAATCTTATCGGCCTCACCAAGTTTTATGGATTTTAAAACTATGCCTCTAGTTTTATATAAAGAACCTTTAACTTCATGTGAAGGCACTAAAACACCACTCCTGCTTGTCATCGGGCACAGTTTTTACCAGTCGGTAGTCTGTTAGTCAAGAGTGGAGAGTTTGATTTTTAGTTTCAACCTTACCCCTATCAACTAACTACCAGCTTCCGGTTTTAGAGATTGCTTCGCCCCGATGAAACATCGAGACTTGCCTGCCTGCCGGCAGGCCGACAGGTACGATAGGCATGGTAACAACGGCTTAGAACTGTCTCTTCTAACTTTTAGCTCCTGACTTCACCTTTTGCCCTCTTTAAAAAATTTTCCATTATCTCAACACTAGAGCTTGTGCCGATACGCGTTGCTCCCGCTTCTATCATCGATAAAACCTGCTCGCACGTTTTTATGCCACCGGATGCTTTGATTCCAAGCTTGTTGCCAACAACTTCTTTTATGAGAGCCACGTCCTCAACCTTGGCTCCTTCGGGACCAAAACCAGTGGAAGTTTTAACAAAATCGGCGCCGGCTTCCATTACTATCTTTGCCGCTTCTCTTTTTTCATTATCGGTTAAATAACAGGTCTCGATAATTACTTTTACAATCACTTTTTTTAAACCAACTTTTAATCCAGCTAAGCGTGCTGATTCAACAACGGCAACAATATCGAGATAAACCTCTTTTGAATTTCCGTCTTTAAGAGCACCTAAATTTATAACCATATCTATTTCGTTCGCCCCGTTTAATATTCCGCTTTCGGTTTCAAAACACTTAACCGCTGAAGAACTTGCTCCCAGGGGAAAACCGACGACTGTTCCGACACCTATATTCGTTTCTCTCAGTTCGCGGTCTACAAAAGGAACAAAATAAGAATTTACAAAAACTGTGGCAAAACTATATTTTTTCGCTTCATTACAAACTAAAAGAATATCCTCCGAGGTTGCCTGAGTTTTTAAAATAGTGTGATCTATATGCTTGGCAAGTTTTTCTGATGTCATTCCTTCTCCCTACAAACAAGAATATCTCCCTAAAACTTGAGCAGCGATGTAAAAATATATAAAAAGACTGACTGCATCCATGATAAGCGCCAAAAAGGGGCTGGAAGAGACCGCAGGGTCTATGCCTACTGCATTAAAAACAAGGGGGACCACGGTACCCGTAAATGCACCTGATAATATTATCAAAACATTTGCAATTGCAACAATAATTGCTAAGGGTAAATATCTTTGCCAAATTGACGCAATCAAAAAAAGCGCCGCGCCCGTAATCAATCCCATTATCAAAGCCAGTCTCATCTCTTTTAATACGCGTAAAAATATAGTTTTCGAATCAATGTGTCCAATTGCCAAGTCACGAACGGCTACAGTCGATGTCTGAAACGAGCAATTTCCGCCAACCGAAGTCATACATGCCCAGTAAATAACCAAAGCAGGTAATAATATCAGTAAATGTTGATAATACTCAGCAATGGCTCCTACCACCAGAACTTCACCGACTAATGCAACCACTAACCAAGGAAGTCGTGCTCTTACAACCCGAACAAATGGGCCTTTCATAACATCGCTTTCCTCAATGTCCATCGTACCGGATAACTTATACATATCCTCTGTAGCTTCTTCTTCGACAACATCCAAGACGTCATCGACAGTAACAATACCCAAAAGTTTTTGTTCTTGATCAACTACAGGCAGTGCTAAAAGATCATATTTTGTGAAAATCTTCGCAGCTTCTTCCTGGTCCGTCTCCACCCCAACATGAATAACATCCGGATTCATAATTTCTTTTATGAGAGTCTGGGGAGAAGTTATAATCAACTCTCTGAGGGAGACCACGCCGACCAGTTGATTGTCGTTGTTAATAACAAAAATATAATATATGTTTTCATCGCCTGGAGCTTTCCGTCTTAACTCATCTATTGCCTCTTCGGCCGTCATGTCCTTTCTCAGGGTTACAATTTCGGGGTTCATCAACCCGCCGGCTGTTTCTTCGCCATGCTTTAAAAGATTTCTAACCCCGGCCGCTACTTCTGGCTCCATTGCCGCAAGGACTTTCTCGGCAGTCTCTTCTGATAAGTCCGCAATTAAGTCGGCACCATCATCAGAAGGCATCTCATTTAAGATTTCGGAGATAGCTGAAATACTTAGACTTTCGGCAATATCGACTTGATCATCTTCTTCCATCTCAAGCAATGTGTTTGCCGACTGGTCCGGAGCCCAAACTTCAAATATTTTCTTTTGGTCTTCTTCGCTAAGGTGTGCGACAATCTCTGCAGCATCAGCTGGGTAGAGCTTCCCAAGAATGGTTGTAATCTTAGGAAGCTTATCCTCAACGAGCAATCTATTTATGGTTTTTAAGATAACTTCGTTTCTCTCTTCCAATTGCCCCCTACCTTATATTTTTATTAATAACCCATATCACGAATTATATCTTTATTGGTTCGCCATTTCTTTATAACCTTAACCCTGAGACTCAAAAAGACTTGGCTGCCTAAGAGACTTTCTATATCCACGCGAGCTTTTTGTCCAACTTCCTTGAGCATCTTACCACCCTTGCCTATAATTATTCCTTTTTGAGAGTTCCTCTCTACAAAAACATAAGCCTCTACATCAACTATATCCTTATTTGTTCTCCTGGAAATACTTTCGACTCTCACCACAACGCTATGTGGCACTTCTTCTTTTGTTAGCTCTAAAACTTTCTCCCTAACAAGTTCGGCGATGATAACCTTTTCAGGCTGATCCGTAATAATATTATCAGGATAATACTTTGGGCCCCTTGGTAATAACTTAACGATTTCATCAATCAAAACACCCAAATTATCACCACTCAGGGCCGAAATGGAGATAAGCTTTTCAA
The DNA here is from genome assembly GCA_030614255.1 of Actinomycetes bacterium. GTDB lineage: Bacteria > Actinomycetota > Aquicultoria > UBA3085 > Oleimmundimicrobiaceae > JAUSCH01. The sequence continues at coordinate 72,889 of JAUWKI010000003.1, read as the reverse complement.
ATTGCCCCAGATCGCGTCCTATCTCCTCTTGAACACTTAAATCAGTCTGGTTAACTTTGTCTATCTTATTTAAGACCAGAATAACCGGAGTATCAAGCCTACTTAACTCCTTAGCTATAAAAGCATCTCCTTTACCGATAAGTTTGAAAGCATCAACCAGGAAGCAGATGGCATCTACCTCATTTAAGGCACTTCTAACTTTTTTATTAAGACACTCTCCCAGTAAATCGTGCGGTTTGTGTAATCCCGGTGTATCCATAAAGATAATTTGCGCATCCGGCTGGTTTAAAATGCACCTAACCTTGTGACGAGTAGTTTGAGGTTTATCGGATGTTATGACAACCTTTTGCTTGATAAGAGCGTTAACCAAGGTGGATTTACCCACATTTGGCCTCCCCACTATAGCCACGAATCCACTTTTGAAATCATCATTCATCAAACCTAGCCCCCTCTAAGTTTAACTTCATAAGCAGTCTATCCTCACCTGGGCCATACTCATTCATTAAATAACCCGCTTTTACAAAACCTGATTTCTCATACAACATTAATGCTACTTCATTAGCAGATGAAACAGTTGCTCTTATATCTCTTACATCTTCTTTCTTTAAAAGTTCGATGATTTTCTTTAAAAAAAACTTGCCCAAGCCCTTTCTTCTCCTGTCTTGCCGAATATAAAAACCCACCAAAAAAACACGTTTTGTATCATTCCAGTCTCTAATAAATTCCGCTACGCCTTCGATTTCTCCTTTTTCCTCCAAGACATAAACCCTGCCGTATCTAATGAAGACAGGGAGAGTCCATTCGTTCAACCCTCCCCGCTGAAAAATATCCTCTTCTAAGAAGGTGAGCTCCTTAATTAAACCAGAATTAACCTCCCTAATAATTCTTACTTCCAAAAGCGCTATTGTCCTCCTTTGGCTTTCTTGTTAAGGGAAAATGCCTCAGGCAAAAGCTCTTCCACCCAGGTCTCTTTAACCTCTTTCTTCTTGTTTGACATTACAATTCTTAAATCGTTACTAAACTCCCACAAAACTTGTCTACACGCTCCGCATGGTAAACAAAACTCATCAGAATCAGAGACCAGGATCAAAAGCTCAAAGTCCCTACATCCCTCTGAAACCGCTTTAAACAAAGCGATTCTTTCTGCACACATAGATAATCCATAAGAAGAATTTTCTACGTTACAACCGGTAAATGTGCGACTGTTTTCACCTAACAAAACTGCCCCAACGCTAAAACCTGAATACGGAGCGTATGCATTTTTTTTCGCCTTGAAGGCCAAGTCAATCAAGTCTTTTAGCTTCACGATTCCTCGCTATCATTTCCTTTTGCCAATTCACTCCTGGTTATCAAAATTTTTGATATGCGTCTTTTGACGATTTTTTCGACGGTAAATGTCAACCTCCATTTTGAAGCAATTGTAAAATCGACTTTTTCACCTGTAACGGGAATTTTGCCAATCAAATCGTAAACAAAACCTCCTATTGTCTCATACTCTACGTCGGGAAGTTTTATCCCCAAAACTTCACTTACTTCATCTAGATTCATTCGCGCATCTACTCTTATATTATCATCATCGATACGCTCGGCCATCTTTGTTACTAAATCATATTCGTCAAATATCTCACCAACTATCTCCTCCAATACATCCTCTATGGTAACAAGACCCGCTGTGCCCCCATACTCATCGACAACTATAGCCATATGAGTCTTCCTATTTCTTAGTTCCCTCAATAAATCATCCAATTTCATGGTTTCGGGCACATAATAAGCAGGTCGTATTAAATCTTCAAAAGAAACAGAAAGTCTATCTCTACTAGGAGCCGCGAGCAAATCTTTCGCGTAAGTGATTCCTACAACGTTATCGACAGTTCCTTCATAAACAGGGATCCTGGAATGTCCTTTTTTAACGATTAACTCAAGCAATTCTTTAATCGTAGCAGTATCTTTTATGGCTACCATATCTATTCTCGGAACCATAATCTCTTTAACCATAGTGTCTCCAAATTCAAAGATGCTGTGAATCATCTCCTTCTCTTCTTCTTCGATTACACCTGCTTCCTCACCAGCCGCAATTAAGGTTTTTATCTCCTCTTCGGTAACAAAGAGTCCTTCTTTTAAAGGTTTCCCGCCAAAAATTCTGATGAAAAAGTTAGCAATGATTATAAGTATATGAACTACAGGATATAAAATCTTCGATAAGACTAATACGGTTTTCGCCAACGATAGTGAGACCCTCTCAGCATTTTGGATTGCATAGGTTTTTGGCGTTATCTCCCCATAGACAAGAACCAAAAAAGTAACTATGCCGGTTGAAACAATGACAACGTAAGAGGAGATATATTGTGAAACCAGTATTGTAGCCAGCGAGGCTGCTCCAATATTTACGATGTTATTAAGAAGAAGGACTGTTGCTAAAAACCTACTGGGTTCATCCAGTAATTTTTCTAAAGTTGCTGCTCTGCTAGCTCCTTCTTTAGCAAGGTGCCTTATTCTTATCCGATTTACCGAGATAAGTGCGACCTCCGCCATAGAAGTAAATGCAGATAAAGAAAGTAGCATTAAAAACCCGACTAATTGAACAAGAATATTCGATTTCAATTAAATACCCCTCCGTTTAAAAATAAAATAATTGAAATAATAGTGTTGTAACCAAAAATCCCAAAACAGACCCTGCTAAAACCTGAGGCCAAGAATGTACTCCGGACTGAATGCGACCATGAGACACTACGAGTGCCATAAAAAATGCCAAAGTTGTCAATACAGCATTATTTCCGATAAAAGCAATCGCCGCAAAAGCACTAAACGCCAGGGCGCTGTGGCCACTGGGCCATCCTCCTTTAAGAAAGTCTTTGTGACCCGCCAATGCTTTGAGTCCAATTACCAAAATGCTAACTAAAAGAAGCGTCGTAATTGTCAAATGAATCGGTGTTTCTCTTACCCTTTTAAAAAAAAATAACGTAAAGTTGCTTAAGTGCGAAAAAAATATAAAATACCCAATCAATAAAGCATTTATACTGGCAATTAAAACTGCGGCAGCAGCAACATCTTTAGCAATCTTTGCTAACGGGTCGAAAGTAGTGATTATAACATCGATACCATATTCTATCGCAGTGTTTAAGAGCTCAGCGGTAATCACCAAAGATATGGCAAAAAGAAGCAACATAAATTCCACGCGATTAACGCCCAGAATAAGACTCACGGCCAAAGCAATTACAGCGGCCAAAAAATGTATTCTTATGTTACGCTGTGTTTTTAAAACATAGATGATGCCCTCAATGGCATTATTGAAACTTTTTACTAAAGAGCGTTCTTTCATTAAGCACCGAACTCACTTCGCGCAAATTTGTTTAAAATCTTTCTCTGTCGTGCCTTCATTAGCGTTTCACTCCCAGAGTCAACATGATCATAGCCGAGCAAATGTAACACTCCGTGAATAAGCAACAACTCTAGTTCTCTTTCTATTGAATGACCTACTTTCTGAGCATTTCGTCGTGCAACAACAGGACAAATTATAACATCACCGAGCACTAAAGGATGCTCTGTCTCATTATGTGGTAATTTATCAAACAAGGGGAAGGAAAGAACATCTGTGGACACATCCATTTTTCTGTATTGGGAATTAAGTCTCTCCATTTCTTCTTCATCCAAAAAAGCTACACTCAACTCAGTCAGGGAACTTATCTTCTCAAAAACTAAAATAAATTCAGCCAATTTTTTTAAAGATAATAAATCTACCTCTATGCTGTCTTGCTTATTGTTTATTAAAATTTCCATGAGCAAGTGTGCCTTTCGAAGAGGAGATAACTTTTAAGTCAGGATATTCAATCCTCGAATGATAAATACTGGTAAGCGCCTGAGTGAATGCTTTGGAAATTCTCCCAAGGTCACCAAGTGTCAAATTACTTTTATCGAGTTGGCCGTCGTCTAGTTTGTCTTGAATGATTTTCTTGGTACGTTGCTCCAATCTGATTGGTGATAGTTTGGAAATCGTTCTGGCAGCAGCTTCAATAGAATCGGCAAGCATAATGATTGCAGCCTCTTTGGTTGTCGGTTTTTCGCCCATATAGCGAAATTGGGATTCTAGCACCTCGTGTTCGCCTCTTTCTTTTTTGGCTCGATGATAAAAATAAGCTACCAAACCGGTGCCGTGGTGTTGTTCTATAATCTCTACAATCTCTTTAGGAAGTCTGTGTTTCTTGGCCATCTCAACCCCGTCTTTAACGTGCGCATTAATAATTAAATAGCTCAAATTAGGATTGGTTTTATCATGAGGATTCTCGCCACCCACTTGATTTTCAACGAAGAAGAAGGGTCTTTTTAATTTGCCAATATCATGGTAATAGCTGCTGACACGAGCTAGAAGTGGATTCGCCCCAATCTCCTCAGCCGCTGCTTCAGCTAAATTGCCCACCATAACACTATGGTTATATGTCCCTGGTGCATTTATCATGAGCTCACGAAGCAATGGTTGTGATGAATTTGCTAACTCCAATATTTTGATATCAGTAGTTATGTGAAAACCCGATTCCAAAAACGGTAAAGCCCCGATGGTTAAAATGGCTGAAGATATTCCACTAGCCAACCCCCACCCCATACTTCTTAAAGCATCAAAAATATTAGCGTCCAAAGTTAAACCAACAGCGAAACATAGATACATTAGTGCCAAGCTCAACCAAATTCCCGCTCGAGTAAGGTCACCTCGATGAGTAATGTTTGAAACTAGATAGATTGCAAATAACCCACCTAAAACTGAAACGGTTAAATATTGGAGATTGTTCCCGACAATCTGGCTAGTTACTATGCTTGATGCCAATACCATAACAATCCCGATTCGAGAGTTAAGGAGAATACCGGTAAGCATCGCAACAGCAGCAATTGGAATTAAATAACTGGGGAAAAATGGGGTTATGGCCTTGGCAATTAAAGTAACGGACACCAAAAGAATTCCCAACAAAAGTAGAAAAAGAACATTATCATAAATCTCTTTCTGGAATCTGTAAATATAAATTACGAGAAAGAATATTATGCCCAATATCAATAAAATCATGCCGATAATCTTATTGACCTCTATCCCTTTTCTAAGCAATCCGAGCTCCGCTAAGATCTTAATTTGCTCATCCGTAACAATCTCGCCTTCTCTTACTATGGTTTCACCTGCAACTTTTTTAATCATATAAGGATTGACCTCTGCTATGGCTTCGTCCTTCAATTTTTGCGTTTGTTCAGCATCGTAATAATAGTTTGGCTCGATGAATGCTCCTCCAATTTCAGTCACCGCTTCAATTTGCGAAGTTGGCAAGGTTAACGTGGCAACCATTCGGCCTAATTCCTTTTTTTTGTCAGCAAGATATTCTTCCATGATATTCCCACTCATAACCTGAGTAACAATGCTAATAGTTTTTTGCTCTAAATTTTGAATTTCATCATCTGATATTGTAAGACAGGAAAGAAGGGTCTTTTCGGAAATGGCATAGCCAGCTTTTTCTTTAAGAGCAGACAATTGTGCTTCTAAAAGAGCTTTTTCACCGGCAGATTTGTCCTCTTTGTTATTTTCAGATGGAAGCTGAATGACCCTAGTGTTTTCGACCTGCTGAAAAAAGCTCCTAACTTTTTCTTGAACCCTGGTAACCGCGGTAACATCTCTCTTGTATATCTCTTCAACACTTGCCGCAACCGCTTCCTTTTGTTCTTCCGTTTTTTCAGCATCGATAAATTCTATTGCTCTAGAAGCATTTATGGTTTCAGAACTTGGTTTCCCCGCTTCGATATCGACCATTTCAGGAACAAAATCAAAAGCAAGAATACCCGTTAATATAATAAAAACTGCGAACCCCAAAACAATTCTCTGAAAGTTTTTATTTTTTAAAGACTTATTTTTCAGGAATCCTTTTTTAACCTCATTTAAAACACGTGCTACCACTCTAACTCTCCCCCAAAATTTACTGTTTTTTAGCTTTCTTTTCCTTAAATTCCCCGTAAGCCTCAACTATTTTTTGGACAAGTTTATGCCTAACAACGTCTTCGGCTGTTAAGTGAATAAACGTGATGTCATCAAGTTTCTTTAATATTTTCTCGATAACAACCAACCCGGAATGAACATCTTGAGGTAGATCAACTTGGGTTACGTCTCCGGTCACAACAACTTTTGAGCCAAAACCTAGCCGTGTTAAGAACATCTTCATCTGTTCGGGAGAAGTATTTTGGGCCTCGTCTAAAAGTATAAAGGCATCATTAAGCGTTCTTCCCCTCATGTATGCGAGAGGCGCAACCTCTATAGTGCCCTGTTCCATTAATTTTCGAAATTGCTCAGCGTCCATCATATCATACAAAGCATCAAAAAGAGGTCGTAAATAAGGATCGACCTTTTCGTATAATGTTCCTGGCAGATATCCTAACTTTTCTCCCGCTTCGATGGCAGGTCGGGTTAGGATAATCCGGGAAACTGACTGTTCTTTCAGGGCTTTTACAGCCATCGCCATAGCTAAATAAGTTTTACCCGTTCCTGCAGGGCCAATTACAAAGGTTATGGTGTTTTTTCTTATGGCATCGATGTATCTTTTTTGGCCAGCCGTTTTGGGCTTGATAACTCTACCCCGATGAGTGAGTATTCTGTCGGTAAAAATCTCTTTGGGAGAAATTTTTGTTTCACTAGAAACTAAATCTATCGTTTGTTCAACAACCTGTTTGTCGATCTGAATGTCAGCTTCCAATATGCTCAACAACTCCTCAAAAATCCCCGCCGTTACGTCTACCTCTTCTTCCTCTCCGAAAATCGAAATCTCATTGCCTCTTACCAAGATCTCGCCGTTAAACTCCGATTCAATTAATTTAAGAAGCTCATCATGATGCCCTAAGAGAGCAACCATCGATTGGTCATCCGGGACCAAAATTTTTATCTGTTTAGTTTTCAATCCAACATTTCCTCACTTTATGCGACTATTAATCAAATTATATCAAGCATCGACCATAAGGTCGATAAATACTCCCGCTCAATGAGCGCTTTCGCTTCAATCCTCTCCCACTAGCAGTTCCCTTACCAGCTTGTTTACTATTTTCCCATCCGCTCGGCCTTTTAAACGAGGCATTACCTCTTTCATTACCTTGCCCATATCTCTTGGCTCACATGCTCCCATATTTTTAATTGCTTCAGTTATAATATCCCTTATCTCTTTTTCGGCAAGTTGAGCCGGCATATATGATTGAAGGATGCTTAGTTCCTTCTGTTCTTTCCGAGCAGCATCCATCCTCTCGAATTTCTGATAGCTCTCGATGGCTTCCTTGCGTTTCTTTATATGTCTTGAAACCACCTCGATTATTTCCTCGTCAGAAAGCTCTTCTTTCTTTTCAATTTCGACATTTTTTATCTCAGCCATTAGCAATCTTAAAGTAGATAACCTAATTTTTTCGTTACCATCTTTTAAAGAAGCCTTCAACGCTTCTTTCATATGCAATCTTATGTCTTCTTTGAGACCCATAGTTCCTCCCCTATCCCACCAATTTGCCCAATTTTTCTCCACCAAGTAGATGGAAATGTAGATGTTCAATCTCTTGACCAGCATCAGGACCCACGTTCACTATCATTCTAAAACCACGTTGTCCAATCTTTTGTTGAACAGCAATTTTCTTCGCCGCTAAAAAAATATCAGAAAATATTTTAGCTTGGCCTTCATTGATTTCATTCATCGGATTAATGTGTTTTCTGGGCACAATCACGATATGAATTCTTGCCTGAGGATTGATATCACGAAAAGCAACTACATTGTCATCCTCGTAAACAATTTCGCTCGGAATTTGGCCCTGGATAATTTTGCAAAAAATACACCCTGTCATTTTAAACTCCTCCTAAATTTGATTTACAACGGCGACACTATCGGCCTTGTCTTCATCCATAATTTTGCCATAAATTTCGCCGTTTTGAACTTTCAATGCTTGGATACTTGCAATCTGTCCCCATAATCTATCAAAACCCTCAAAATTAACCCTCATATAATTATCGGTAAGACCTGTCAACAGTTTTTTATCATTAAACCTTTCAACTAAAACCTCCAATTTCCTGCCAAGAAATTGATTTAAGAAGTCGTCTGCCAACATTTCCCCAGTTTTTATAAGCCGATAAGAGCGACTTTTTTTAGTGAAATCGGGAATTTTATCACTCATTTCGGCAGCCCTTGTCCCACTGCGAGGCGAAAAACGAAATACATGCAACTTTCTGAAACCCACTCTTTTGACTAACGATTCTGTCTGCTGAAAACACTCTTCCGTTTCGCCGGGAAACCCAACTATCACATCCGTCGTTATCGCAACTTCCGGAACCAAATTTTTGATTTGCCCTACCGTCTCAATAAAATCATTCGCAGTATAATTCCTGTTCATGGAGCGTAAAATTTTATCCGAACCGCTCTGAAGCGGTATATGGAGATGGCGACAAATTTTAGACTCGGAGACCATCAGTGAAATTAAACCAGGTGTTAACTCTTTTAGCTCTATCGAACTCAAGTGTATTCTTTCCAGACCCGCAACATCATTCAATTTAAGAAGCAACTTCTCCAAAGCATCTTTCTCATTCAAATCCCACCCATACTTCCCAAGATGAATACCGGTTAACACTACCTCCTTAACTTCCGACTCAACAAGTCTTTCAACTTCAGTAACGACCTCTCTTGGATCTCTGCTTTTTAAACTACCTCTTGTATATGGGACTATGCAGTAAGAACAGAACTGGTCACAGCCATCCTGAATCTTTACCAACGCGCGGGTATGAAAATTTGGCTTTTTTAATAATTTAACTACTTCGACAACATCTGAGACCGACAACGCTTCTGAGACCAAATGGGCCACATCGGCCTTTCCACCGTTTCCCACCACCAAATCAACGCATCCAATGGCTTTTATGTCATCGGATTTTAGCTCAGCATAACAACCGGTTACCACGATGAAAGCTCCTGGATTTTTTCTTGCTGCTCGTCTTATTATTTTTCTAGACTTCGCTTCCGTTATATTCGTTACTGTGCAGGTATTTATGATATATATATCAGCAGGTTCCGTGAAATTAACCAGGTTAAAACCTCGGCGCATAAAATCACCGGCGATACACTCTGACTCATATTGGTTCACCTTGCACCCTAAAGTACATATTGCAAATTTAAGCACTTTTATCTCCTAATACACTTTTAAAATACTTTTTCCATGAGTGCTTCAACTTTTAAAAAATCGACTAAATGAATGCAAAATAAGTCCTTTTCTCCATTGTTATCAAAAGCAAACACCGAGAACCAAAAAAGAAAAAATTGCTATCATAAGTGCTTCATCTTGACGAGGAACAGTTAAGGTTAACTCAACCCATTTCAAAATAGAAATACCTCACAAACTAATTGAGGATTCTCTTTTTTAAACCCAAATCTTCTTTGCCAATTTCGGCAAGAGTTTTCAACAATTTTTTTTGTGCTTCATTTAACTTGGTAGGGGTAGCAACAACAACTCTTACCAGTTGATCCCCTTTTTTTCTACTGTTAAGATACGGCAAGCCCTTCCCTTTTAAGTTAAAGATTGTTCCGCTTTGAACCCCTGGGGGAATCTTGAATTTTTCCTTCCCATCGAGAGTCAAAATCTCAACTGTCGCTCCAAGAGCAGCCTGACTAAAACTAATGGTGTAATTACAAACTGTGTTGCTACCGTTCACTTCAAAAAACTGATGGGGTTTAACATAAACACTTATATATAAGTCTCCCGCAGGACCTCCACGAAATCCCGCCTCACCCTGACCTGTAATTTTAAGTCGCGACCCTGAGGGCACTCCGGCTGGAATCTCGACTGTAATGTCACAACTTTCATTAACTCGCCCTTCTCCGCCACAAACTGAACAGACGGAAGAAATGGTTCTCCCTCTACCCTCGCACTCTTTGCATGTCTGGGTTTTTACCAAGTTTCCAAAAAGACTCCTATGAGTTGTCCGAATAAAGCCTGAACCTCCACACAAAGTACAGGTTTCGGCATGAGTTCCGTGCTCAGCCCCGCTACCGTTACATTCCCCACACATAGCAGCTTTTTTAATAGTTACGACCTTCTCGACACCTCGATAAACTTCTTCAAGCTCAATGGCAACTTCGAAAATTAAGTTGGAACCCCTTTCTTTCATCGGGCGTGTTCTGTTTTGAAACCCGAAGTCTCTAAAAACCATCCCGAAAATGTCATCAAAGACACCGGAACCATCGAAACTCATCCCTGCTTTTGTGTGACCGAAATTATCGTATTGACACCGCTTCTCCGAATCAGAAAGCACCTCATAAGCTTCGACAATTTCCTTGAATTTTTCTTCAGCATCGGCATCGACACAGTTGACATCAGGGTGATATTTACGCGCAAGATTACGATAGACTTTCTTTATCTCCCTCTCGGTTGCATCTCTATTTGTACCCAATACATCATAATAATCTCTTTTTCCCATCAACATCCCCTAAACATATAAAGATTCGATAAAATAACTTAAGCTTCTAGAAATACCACTTACTACCGATATCGCGCGAAAATAATCCAGACGAGTCGGGCCTAAAACCCCTAAAGCGCCTAAATTTTGACCCTTTGCGCCATAAGCGCCAACCACTAGACTACACTCACTAACTTCTTCCTTAAGGTTTTCATGACCTATCTTCACTGATACAAGACCAGGTTTTGGAATATCACTATATAAGTTTGCAATAATATCACCTTGTTCCAATATTTCCAAGATTATTTTGAACTTTCTTGAATTTTGAAATTCCGGTTGCAACATTATATTCGAAGTTCCTCTAAGAAAAAGCCGTTCATAATCATCGCCGACAAGACAACCTAAGATGTGTTCCATTACCTTTCCGGCCACATTTCGAACCTCGGGTGAAAATTCAATTAAGCTTTGCCCGACCGTAGCAATCTCTCTTGCTCCCAGATTGGCAAGTCTTTCATTGAGCAAAATCTCCAAACTATGAAGAGAGCTCTGGGACAACTCGTAATCGAAGTCTATGAATCTTTTTGAAACATGACCGGTATTTGTTATCAGAACTACCAAAACTGTGTGGGCACGAATCAGCACTAAGTCTATATGTTTTAAGTAATTTTCTTTTGTGCAAGGGGCAAGAACAAAAGCTGCATAGTTGGTAAGTTTCGATAATAAACATGAGGCCTCACGCATAAGCATCTCAAGTTCATTGTCTAATGCGGAGAAAATTTTAAAAACAGATTTTTCATCAGAAAAAGTAAAATCTTTGTTTTTTTCAAACAACTCGTCTACATAATATCGGTATCCATTGTCCGTGGGAATTCGCCCGGCCGACGTGTGCGGCTGCAACAAGTAGCCCGCTTTTTCTAAGAAAGCAAGCTCGTTGCGAACAGTAGCGGAACTAACTTTTAAACCATAGTCTTCAACAATCCGTTGTGAGCCAACGGGTTCCGCGTACTCAATGTAATCCTCAACAACAGTTTTTAAAATAAATTCCTTACGACTATCAAGAGCTCGCACTTTAGCACTCTCCTTAATAGACTGCTAACATTTTATTAACGTATCACCCTAAATTCGGTATGTCAATCAGGTATAAACTCGGCAAAAACTTGGTTGGCCAAAAGTAGGCCTTTCTTTGTTAATCTAAGGTTTTCTCCGCCTGCCCCCGATGGCGGGTGGTAAACAAGAAGTTCTTTTTTTACCAAGTCGTCTATCTGTCTTGAATAAACATCGTGCAATTTAAAACCAAATTTTGCCTCAAATTCTTCTAAGTTAATGCCGTCTATAAGTCTCAGATTCAAAAAGATAGTTTCGCTTAAAGCAATACTATCTGATAATTCTTCATATTTTTCCGAAACATCTTGACCGGTTTTTAGTTTTTTAATGTAGCTAATTGGATTATCTGCATTCTTAAATCGTAGATTATCGATATGAGAATGAGCCCCGGCACCAAAGCCAAGGTAATTTTCGTTTCTCCAATATAACAGATTATGTTTGCATTCTTTGCCAGGCTTAGCAAAGTTCGACAGTTCATACTGAATCATTCTTTTATCACTTAAAAATGTAATGCAGTTAAGATACATATCGGCTTGAATATCTTCTTCAGATACCTTAAACAAACCATCATCTATCTGCTTGCACAATACGGTTTCTTGATGAACCTCAAGACCGTAAGCAGAAATATGGTCGGGACCAAGCCCAACTGTTTTTTCCAGCGTGTCGTTCCAGCAACCTATGGTTTGCTCGGGAATTCCAAAGATTAAATCCAAATTAATGTTATCGAAACCAACTTCTCTGGCATACGAATAACACTTATTAACCTCTTTTGAAGAATGTTTTCTACCTAAAATTTTTAACAATTCATCGTCAAAGGACTGTGCCCCGATGCTCAGGCGATTGAACCCCGCGGTCTTTAATTTTTTCAATTTCTCCCGCGTTATCGTTTCAGGATTTGCCTCGATAGTTATCTCGGCCCTTTCTGAAACGCGAAATAATGAAGAACAGGTCGTAAGAATTTTCTCAAGACAATGTGTGGGCAAAATAGAAGGAGTGCCACCACCAAAATAAATCGAAACAACCTCGCTGAAAGTTGTCTGTTCTTGAACAGATTTTTCAATTTCCACGCAAATAGACTTAATATATTGGTCATATAAATCTTCAAGACCCGAGTGCGAATTAAAATCGCAGTAGCTGCACCTTTGCTTACAAAAAGGAATATGTATGTATAAACCAAGGGGCTTATTTAGCACCATAAATCCAACCTTAATTCCTATTTCTCTTTATCTACCTTTAGAACTGCCAAAAAGGCTTCTCGTGGAACCTCAACCTTGCCCAAACTCTTCATCCTCTTTTTGCCCACCTTTTGTCTTTCAAGGAGCTTCCTTTTGCGAGTAATGTCTCCTCCATAGCATTTAGCCAAAACATCCTTGCGTTTAGCTTTTATGGTTTCACGAGCCAGTATTTTGTTTCCTATGGCCGCTTGTATCGGGACATCATAAAATTGACGTGGGATTATCTCCCTCAATTTTTTAACAAGCTCCCTGCCCCGAAAATACGCGGAGTCTTTGTGAACTATAAAAGAGAGAGCATCTATTGGTTCTCCGGCAAGCAGTATGTCCAATCTGACTAAATCCGATTCTTTGTAACCAATGTGCTCATAATCCATCGAGCCATAGCCCCTGGTGCGAGACTTTAAAGAGTCATAAAAACCATACATCATTTCGCTTAAAGGCAAGTGATAGTGAAGTTGAACTCTGTTAACGCTAAGATACTGCATATCCTTGAATTCACCGCGCCTATCCTGACATAGGTCCATAATTCCTCCAACAAATTCCGGAGGAAGCAGAATTGAAATCGAGACGTAGGGTTCCTCAATTTTCTCTATTTCACCAGGAGAGGGAAGATCTGCCGGGTTACTGATAAATTCCGCTGCCTTACCGACCCTCACCACACTGTATGCAACGTTAGGAGCAGTCGCGAGTAGATCGAGTTTATACTCTCTTTCTAAACGCTCTTTCACTATCTCCATATGCAAAAGACCCAAAAAACCGCATCGGAAACCAAACCCGAGAGCTCTTGAAGTTTCCGGCTCATAAACGAAGGAAGGATCATTTAACTTAAGTTTGTCAAGCGCATCCCTCAAGGTTTCATACTCACCACCATCTAGCGGATAGAGCCCACAAAAGACCACCGGCTTTGCTTCTCGATATCCGGCAAGCGGTTTACTTGTGGACCGCTTTTCCTCAGTAATAGTGTCTCCTACCTTTGTTTCCTTCACATTTTTAATTCCGGCTATGACATAACCCACTTCACCAACGGACAACTTGGGAACGCTCATCATGTTGGGGCGAAACACCCCCACGTCTTCAACTTCCGCAACTTTTCCCGTTGCCATCATTTTAATTTTCATACCGGGTTCAATCTTTCCATCAAAAATTCTAACAAAAATAATTACACCCCTGTAGGAATCATAAATTGAGTCAAAGATGAGTGCTTTTAAAGGGGCCTCCGCACCCCCGTCGGGAGCGGGAATCATTTCAATTATGCCCTCTAGAACCTCATCAATGCCTTCTCCTGTTTTGGCACTCACCATGAGAGCATTAGATGTATCAATTCCCAAACTCTCTTCAATTTCGTGTTTAACTCTTTCGGGTTCAGCGCTGGGTAGGTCGATCTTGTTAAGAACGGGAACTATCTCCAAATTATTGTCTAAAGCAAGATGGGTATTTGCTATAGTTTGCGCCTCAACCCCCTGGGAAGCATCAACGACCAAAAGTGCTCCCTCGCATGCGGCAAGACTTCTAGAGACCTCGTACGTGAAGTCTACGTGCCCAGGTGTATCAATCAAGTTTAAAATGTACTTTTCCCCGTCTTTGGCTTTATAGGAAATCCTTACAGCCTGAGCTTTTATGGTTATGCCGCGCTCGCGCTCTAAATCCATGCGGTCTAAAACCTGCTCTTTCATCTCTCGCTCAGAAATGGTGTGAGTAATCTCAAGCAAACGATCTGCAAGAGTTGATTTTCCGTGGTCAATATGAGCAATTATTGAAAAGTTCCGAATCCTTCGAGGATCTAATATATCCATTTAGTTTGTTTTCTTGCCTCTCTTAAATTTGTTTCGAATTAAATTTGTAAAAATTGAAATTTCTTCAAGTTTTAAAACTTTCGCGGTTAAAAGGTAGGCGAAAATTCCAACACCTATTCCCGTGCCGACGGAGAGAGCTTGTCCAAGCGCAGATTCTCCAACTAGAGAAACCATTAACTTCCAGCTATAAAATGCTCCCGCACCAAGCACCGCGGAAGCTAAACAAATTTTAAAAAGGGTGATGACTATTTTGCGTCCGCCCATCTGACCAACTCGCTTCCTCATAATGATAAGCAGACACAAAAAGTTAAAAGTCATAACAATCGATGTTGAGAGTGCTATCCCCCCATGCTTCAAAGGCCCAACCAAAGCCCAATCACAAAAATAATTAACCGTTATGGCAATAACTGCGACTATCGTTGGGGTCAGAGTATCCTTGAGAGAATAGAAAGCTCTGTTTACTAGATGCAACGCCCCGGCCGATGTAAGTCCAAAAGAATAAAAAACCAATGCGTAAGCGGTCACTGAGGTTGCATCGATGCCAAAAGCTCCTCTTTCAAAAAGTAATTTAATAATAGGGTTTGCAAGAACTATCAAGCCAACAGAGGCAGGAATCATTACCAAAAAAACCACCCTTAGCCCCAAGGAAAATGAATCTTTCAAGCCGGATAAATCCTTTAAAGCAGCTTGTCTTGAAAACATAGGAAAAAGCACAGTTGAAATGGCAATCGCAAATATCCCCATGGGCAAATTCCAAACCCTAAGAGCATAATGTATAGCTGCAACGCTCCCGGCTTCTAAGATTGATGTAAAACGAGTATCAATAAATACGTTGATTTCGATACTTGCCAAACTGAAAACAATGGGAACGACAAGCGCCGCAATCTGTTTTACGCCAGGATGATTCCACGATAATTTAAAAGAGTAGGTCCAACCCCTGTTTCGTAAAAAAGGTACTTGGAACAGAAATTGAGCTAACGCACCTAACGTAACACCAACTGCTAAACTAATCGGGCCCACATTAGGTGTCAAAATTACAATCGAAGAGACGATTAAAATGTTGAAAAACACGGGAGCAACAGCCGGAGCTGTGAAGTGATTATACGAATGCAACATTCCCATCACAAAACCCGACATCCCCAAAAAAAGAATTGCGGGAGTCATTATGCGGGTCATTTGCACGGTTAGGTTAAACTTGGCAGCATCACTTACAAACCCGGGAGCTATTAATTTACTTATTTGTGGAGCAAAAACAAAACAAATTATCATAAAAAAAGCAAAAATCAAAGTCAGAAGATTTATCACACTACTCGCGACCACATTGACACCTTCATCGTCTTTATCGGTCAGATACTTCGTAATTACCGGGATAAAAGCAGAACCAATGGCTGCGCTCCCAAAAAGTTGCAATAGTAGATTTGGAATTGCATAAGCCACCCTGTAAGCATCTGCGGCCATTCCGTTTCCAAAATAGGCAGCCATGACCACTTCTCGCAAAAAGCCAAACATACGACTACCCAAAGTCGCTATCATAACAATTAACGTTGCCTTGGCTAAGAAAGATGTCTGAACCGATTTTTTATCCTCGGGTAAGATTGGTGAAGATATTACCGCCTCTTCGGCGCTTACTTCATCGAAAGATTCCATACTTAAATTGACTCCTTCTAATAATCAAAGTATTATATCACATCCTTTGATTATCTTGTCGAAGCATGGATGATATGATATACTTCCCACTGTTTTTAAATATATAGGAGGAAAAACTTTTGGCAAATATTAAATCGCAAATTAAGAGAGCAAAACAATCTGAGGTAAGGCGTCTTAAAAACAAAAGCATAAAATCTGAACTAAAGACGTTAAGTTTAACATTCAACAAAGCCACTAAAGAGGGCGATAAAGAAAAGGCATCAAATATTTTAAGTACCGTTATAAGGGCTTTGGACAAAGCTGCTTCAAAAAAGATAATACACAAAAATAACGCAGCCAACAAAAAAGCAAAATTCGTAAAAAGACTGAGTGTTATGGTAGAGAAACCGGCGAAGAAAGTTGAAAAGACACCTGAAGTTGTTTCCGAAACGGTCGAAAAACCAAAAACCCTAAAAACAGCCACCAAAACTCCGGCCAAATCGACAAAGGCGAAGAAAGCTACCACAAAAACAGCAGCCAAAATTTCCACCAAATCAACAAAGACAAAGAAACCTGCAACTAAAGCAGCTGCTAAAAAAACGACAACAAAGAAGACCGCATCTAAAGCATCCACAACAAAGAAAAACACGGCTAAGACTGCTACAAAAAAGAAGAACTAGATTTAAAAAAATACGCAGTTATGGTGCAGTTAATTATCGAACTGACAAAAAACTATTCAATTGAGCTTGGGTTTTATTAAGACCCTTATTTCTTAAGGTTTAATCTAAAGCCTTCGCAATCAAAGTCTCTAATATTAATCGCGGTTCCTTCTTGCCCGTTTTTAAATCAACCTCGGCTTCTAAAAACAATTTATGCGCCTTCTTAAGTTGCTCGATGGTGAAATTTCTGCTTTGTTCTCGATAATTGCTAACCACAAAGGGGTGCAAGTTTAGTTCTTGAATTAGCTTTGAATGTGGAATCTTTCTAACTTCCAGAAGAACCTTGGTTTTAAGGAGTAACCGAAACTGCCGAAGCATCATATGAAATATAAAAGGCAACTTTTCCCCACTCTGTATCAGGTTATTTAAGACATCAAGAGCCTTACCTTCTTGACGTTTACCAATTAAATCAACAAGCTCAAATATCGAGCTTTCTGAAGATTTTTTTATCAAAGGTCGAATGTCGTCTAGATTGAGCTCCTTCCTGTTCTCGTGATAGAGACATATTTTTTCAATTTCGCTTTGCATTCTCATTAAATCGTTATCAAGATTTAGGCAAAGATAATTAACTGCATCCCTACTAATCTTCTTCCCCTTTTTCAAGAACCTCTCCCCTATCCACCCTGGCATCTCTCTTCGATTTGGTGACTTGAATTCGTAATCGTAACCTTCTTTCTTCGCAGTCTTAAAAAGTCTGCTTCTTTTATCGATTTTAGCCGCCATCAAAATAAGATGAGTAAAGGGAGGTGGTTTTTCGAGATAATTTATGAGCTCGTCTGAGGCCTTTAATTTATCTGCCTCCTTGACGACTATAAGCCGCTTATCTGAAAGAAAAGGGGGCGTATTCGCAGCTCCCAAAATAATATCAACGCTCGTTTCCGCTCCCCTGAATTCTTCGTAATTTAGGGTTAGATCCACAACATTGGAAAGCTTTTTTTTAAGTCTGCCCACCGCTTCCTCAAGAAGCAGTTTTTCTTTTCCGTAGATTATATAAACCGGTTTTAATGATTTAGTGTTCTCTTTTTTCAATAATTCTCCTTAAATTAAGTTCACAAATAACTGTTTTAATAATATATCAAATCTTAACTTTAAAAAATTGTTTGATAGAATAAGATTATCTTTATCGTTTAAACCCAGGTAGGTTGCTCGTAAGGTGACTGTGCAGCCGACCGTTAAGTGAATGAGACTCGAACAGTTGCGGCACCGTGCCTACACCGCCCTGCCTACCGGCAGGCAGGGCAGGCAGGAATTGCGTGCCCTTTAGGACAAATAGCAATTTCGTACTGTAAGAGTCAAATGAATAGGAAGGCAAACCAGAACATTAGAGCAACCTACAAAAAATATAATTGAATAAATAAAAGAGCAATTATTATAATTGAAAACGAGATTGCCATGCTCTGCAAAAATACTGCAGGGCTCGCAATGACTTCTTTTTAGTTTTGCATAATTAATTAACAATTAAGCTGGAGACTGGCAGCTTACTTACTTCTCTGTCCCCACCCAAAGTTTATTTTCGTCAGATGTTATAGTCACAGTTCCGTTCTTATCCGTTCTGTAAATTTCTACGCCGAGTTGTTTAAGTTTGTTCAAGGTTGAACTTGCCGGATGACCATATCGATTATTCTCACCCGCTGATATCACCGCCACTTTTGGATTTACGTTTTCGAGAAACTTTAAATAACAGCCACTTGAACTTCCGTGATGAGGAACTTTTAAAATATCGCTAGTCAAATTTCCTCCACCTAAAAGAATCTCCCTTTCTGCTTCCTCTTCCACATCGCCGGTAAACAAGAAGGATATATCGCCATGCTCTAACTTCATGACAACCGAGTTGTTATTCAAATCCGAATCTGTCCCCTTTATGAACTCTTTTCCGGGATGAAGAACAAAAATTTCGAGCTCGTCCCCGATTAAAAATTTTTGTCCGGCCCGGGCCAGCTTATAAGAAGTATTCGTCTCCTCTATCATGGAAAGAAAATTCAGATATAGCGAAGAAGCGTGGGGTTGTCCACCATCTAGAACCATCCCCACATTATAATCACCAAAAATCTTTGCCAATCCTCCAACATGATCGGCGTGGGGATGAGTCAACACAAGCAAATCAATTTTCCTAACACCAAGTTGTAGCAGACAATCATTCAAACGATTATATGCTTCTCCTCCGTCAATCAATATCGTTTCCCCTTCTGGCGTTCTAATCAAGATGGCATCTCCCTGTCCTACGTCCAAAAAACTGACGGAAAAGTCCTTGGGAAGAGAGCTTGCCCCCACCTGAAACCAAACAACAGTCGAAAAAAGAACGAGGAATAGAATCACAAGCCACTTCAAATTCAGCGAAAACTTCTTACGCTTTACACAAAATAAGCCACCACAAAGTGCCGCATAATATCCGAAGATAGCTACGAGAGGTGGGCGAGCAAAATTGATACTCCCACCAGGAGCAGAGGCGAAAAACCCGGCAGCGCCCCTTAAGAGGTCGAGAAAAAATCCGGTCAGTTTGTAAAACGGAGCCGCAAAGCATTGAGAAAAAGATCCGACAAACGAGGCAATCATCCCGGCAAAAAGAACCGGAGCAAGCAAAGGCGTGACAACTAAATTGGAAACTACTGTCATCAAGGACAAACGCTGAAAATAGTAGATTAAAATTGGAACTATCCCCAATTGCGCACCTAACGTTACGGAAATAGCCATATTTAATTTTTTAAATGGAGAGCTTAAAACAGACTGGATGATGGGAGCTATAAAGATTATTCCAAGAGTCGCTAAGAAAGATAATTGAAATCCGACATTGTAAATCATAAAGGGATCATAGACCAATAAAATCAACGCGGCAGCAGAAATCGCCGATAAGATGTCCTTCTCTCTGGCAAGCAACCAGCCGAAATAGCCAATTATAAGCATTGTCGAGGCCCTAAGAACAGAGGGTTGGTTGCCGACTAAAAATGCGTAAAAGAGAATAGATATAATTGCCAGAGTTGTTCTTATGGGAAGAGACACCCGGCCAAAAAGAAAGAACACAATTCCCGCAATGATTCCCACGTGCAACCCTGAAACCGCCAAAAGATGAGCTATTCCCGCTTTGGCAAAATCCTCTCTTGTAATATCCGAAATTTGAGAACGGTCGCCTAGTAAAACTCCGTTTAAAAGTGCTGATTGTTCAGAATTAAGAGCCATCTCGGTTTGGGTTTTAAGCTTTTCGCGTAACTCGATAATAAAGGTTTTCTTCTCGCCGCAAATCTCTACACTTTTTGGATATACAGAAAATAGGGTTGCTATTCTTTTTCTCAGTAGATACTCTTTGTAATTAAATGAATCCATGCTGGTAGGAACATAAGGAGTGCCTTCAATAGATACACATTGCCCCGGTTTAAGTTTAATATCGTATCCTCTTTGAACACTTATCCTTGTCTTTTCGGATATAAAATAAACATCTTCTTCATCGCTGACCTCGTTTACTTTCAAATCAAAGACAACTTTTTCGCCCTTCTTTACTAAATTGCCGACCACAACTCCCTTGACAGCAATGGTCTTCTGTTCCTTGGCAAACTGAGAGAGCAAGCTTCTTTCAACACTATTTTTATTCAACGTAATTAAAAACACTCCGAGCAGCAAGAATAAAAGAAGAACAGACGCTTTCCCAAGTTTTGAGGACTTTGAGTTAACAAAGAAAAGAAATAGAAGAGTCACAATAAGAGCAAATAATAAATAGGTAATTTGAAAATCGATAAAACTGCTTACAATAAGACCGAGGATATATAAGAGTGAGAGCCAGAAAATGGGCGGGAAGCCCTTCTCCTTCAATTAACCACAACCTTGTCTTTTATGTCCTCAAACTTTTTTGAACCGATTCCTTCCACTTCTAGAAGCTCATCCACTATTTTAAATCCTCCGTGTTCCGTCCTGTAATCGACAATCCTTTGAGCAATCACTTCACCAATTCCGGGCAACTCCTCAAGTTGTTTGCAGGTCGCACTATTAAGATTAATAAGAGCTCCGGTTAAGGATGCTCCAAAAACATCAGCAGTGATATTTTCTCCAACTTTCGGCACATAAACTTTCTGGCCATCGATGAGTTTCGCTGCCAGGTTAAGCGCTTCCAAATTGGCTTCATCTCTCGCGCCACCTGCCTTAGCAATGGCATCCTTTACTCTATCTCCTTCTTCGCACAGATAAACATCAGCACTCTTCACTGCCCCACAGACGTGCACATATATCTTTTTTGCTTCCTCGTTGGCTTCCTCTTGTATGTCTTCAGACCCTGATTCACTTATTTCCGTTATTTCCTTTACCTCAACCACAGGTTTACTCCTTGAATACAGTACCCCGCTTCCCAAAACCAAAAGAGCAACAATAGTTCCCACGGCATAAACCTGTCCCCTGCTTAAATAAAATTCGTCAAATATTTTCTCTGCTAGCTCTTTGAGTTTGTTTAAAATCGACACTGGCAACCCGCTTTCTTTTTATACGAAAACACCGAGGGTTTAATTCTCCAAACGCATTCAAAATCCTTTAAATTAAAAACAGCCACCAGCCCTAACTAGTCGGTAGTCTCTTAGTCAGGGGTCGGGAGCAAGCTCAAATAAAAACTAAAAATGCTTAGAACTCTTTCACCCTCCCCTTAATCCCCTCCCGTCAAGGGAGGAGAAAATTTAACTATCAGCCCCTCCAGAGGCAGACAAGCATACGGAAACACGCTTCTTTATATGCCATGTCATTTTTAGGCGTAAAAATAGGTTGTTCAGGAAATAAGCCGAAGCTGTTTGAGCCAGGCTTATACCCGACTTACAACATAGTTGGAAGCTTTGGCTTAAAAGTCAAAGGGAAGGATATAGTTTAGCCTGACGAGTTCTGCCGTGCCTGCCGGTAGGCACGGAAATGAAGGAAGTAAAGTTTCGCACTGCAAGAGTCGAATGAGTAGGGAGACAAACCGGAGCTTTAGAGCAACCCACAAAAAATTGCCAATTAAACAAGGCTGGCGGTCTTCGCCTACCTTTTTACTTCCCCAATCTCTTGGCTAAAAAAGGAATGGGGATAAAAAAGAGGATTATAAAACCGAGCAGAACCAATAATTCCCAGCCAACCTCAGCAAGACCATCTCCATAAATACTTATCCTCAACACAGGATGCATGAAGTAGTAAGTGGGAAAAATCTTTGCAATCCACTGTGGCCATTTTGGAAAAATAATGAAGAGTTCTGGAGCCACCAAAAGGATACCGAAGATCTTCATGTTAGCAAAAAGCGTGTTCAAATCATTAACCGCAAGGCCCGCTATGAGCCCCAATTCAGCCATAAAAATAGAGCTTAGAATGAGCAAAGGAATCATCAGAGGCGGTTGAGTCCAGCCACCATTTAACAAAAGAACCACTATTCCCATAATCACAGCAAGCACCACACCCATAATACCAAACGCCGCAAGAATCTCAGCTTTGCTTGAGGGTGTAACCAGAAGAGCTGTGATGGTTTTCTTTTCTTTTGCTCCAACGAGAAGAATCGCGGGGCCTAAGAATGCGCCCCCCATGACACCATACAAAACAAGAAACGGGAGCATCATCTCTAAAATACCAAGCCCCCTCTCTTCCCCAAGAAGAATTTGTTCGAAATCCACCTCGGGGCCTTCAGGTGCGATGCTCCTTAGAACAGATAGCATAGTTGCAGCGATTATCGTTCTATCTTTTGCGTATGCCTCACCGTCGACATAAGTTTTTAGGGTAACCTCTTTACCCTCCTTTAATATGTCTTCGATGTCTTGGGGGAAAATTACACCCACATCCGCTTCCCTAACTTCAACTAAATTTAAAATTTCATCTTCTGAATCAGCATCGATAATATCTATCGCTTTATTTTTTTCAAGTTCAGAAATTACAACCCCATCACCTACATCGTAAACAGCTAATACGGGTTTTTCTTGCCATAGTCCCCCAAAAATTAACTGAAAAACCGCAGTTAATATTAGCGGAAGAGCAAGGGCGAATAAGAGCATCGGACTACGAGGTCCTAGGCTTAACTCTCTTTTCATTATGGAGAAAATACGTGATATGCTCATGTAAGCCTCCTTCTTAAAACATAAAGTCCAAGTAATAAAACGACTATGTTAAATGAACCAAGATAAGCCATCTCGGGCAAATAATCAGAGAGGACATATCCGTAATTTATTATTCCATCCAGCGGGATAATTAAATGATAAGAAGGCACAGCTTTAATCCAAAAGGAATAACCACCGGGGAAAATAAGAGTAAAAGTGGGAATCATAAAAACAATCATAAAGAGAGTCCCATACGCGGTTAATCCCAGAAAACTTCTGCTTATCGTCCCCAAAACAAATGAGACGGCAACAACAAGGAGGGCACCGAGAAAAAGAAGGACAACAAAAGGAAGTACAGTATCGAAGCTAATAATATTTAGCAGAAAAGCAGCAAGAATTCCTTCGGAAAGGGTCAAAAAGATGCCGGTAGCTACCTTGGCGGTCATAAACTCGGGGATGCTAACGGGCGTAACAAGAATAGCATCCGCGGTCTTTTTGCGAATCTCCTCTGAAATTAAATTACCTAACGCAAAAAACTCAACCGAGAGAATCATCACCACAAAGAGAATGCGCATCTTATTCCTAAAGGGAATCTGCTCCCCTAGTAAATCTGGTCCGATAACAACCTCGTCAAATTCCACATTGAGAGGATATCCTGAAAGGCTGTAGGCAGCTTCTCTGGCAATAACATCGCCTGCCTCCCTTATTTCTTCAGGAGTTTGAGTGGAAGTATATAAAACGATTTTTGGCTTTCCTTCGAGTAAAGTAAAAGAAAGCCCCACCTGGACATCCTCATCTTCAACTAGCTTCTTTAACTCATTTTCATCATCGGCCCATACTACTTCCACGCCTTCTTCCTCAGAGATCTGTTCTTCGACAGCCTCTCGCCCTTTTTCAAAGTAAAAACCCATACTGTACATTTCTTCAACCTTAGAAGGCATAACATGGAATATGATGGCGTAAACAAAAATCGCGAGAAAAGTTATGACCGCTATGAAACGGTTGCGGAAAATCTGGATAACATCCTTTTTGACGATTGAAAGAATGCGGTTCATCCTTCTAACTTCCTGCCGGTAAACTTGATGAAGATATCCTCAAGAGTCGCCTCTTCAGTGTGCATATCTAAAATAGAATGTTTGGAATTAATTTCATCGATGCGTTTGCTCATATCTTTATCTTCAAGGGAAAGTTCTTCTTCTTCTACTCTCCCGTCTAACCGGTAACGAATTTTAAGAATCCGTTTTCCATACTCGTGTTTGAGGTTTTCAGGTGTGTCAATTACGGAAATCTTACCTTCGTTTATGAAAGCGACTCTGTCTGAGAGCTTGTCCGCTTCCATCATGTCATGAGTGGTAAGAAATATGGTGGCCCCTTTTTCCTTCTCTTCAAGAATAACATCTCGAACGGCTCTCGCGGAAACAGGGTCCAAGCCATCCGTTGGCTCATCTAAAAAGAGAACTTTAGGATAGTTTATAAGAGCCCTAGCCATCATCAAGCGCTGTTTCATTCCTTTTGAAAAACTAGCAACCTTTTGTCTCTTCTCAACAAGGAGATTCACCTTTTTTAGAAGCGCGGCAGCATCAATCTTTTTTATCCCGAAGAGAGAGGCGAAGAATTTGAGGTTCTCAATAGCGGACATCTCCTCGTAAAGGTTTTTCTCCTCAAAGCAGACGCCGATTTGAGCTTGTATTTTATTTAGCTCTTTTGCCGTATCCATTCCGAGGACAGAAATTTTTCCATCTTGGGGAGCTAGGAGACCAATAAGCATCTTAATCGTGGTGGTTTTGCCCGCTCCGTTAGGGCCGAGAAAACCCAAAATCTCGCCTTTATCGATGTGGAAAGAGATGTGGTCCACCGCGAGCGTCTTGTTATAAGAATAAGCTATCTTCTCAGCCAAAATAACTTTTTCCATTTCAGCCACCTTTCCGTCTCAATTTCCATTTTTGCAGAAGATTATATACTACGCAAGGGAAAATTAGCTATCCGCTTCCAGCTTCCAGTCTCCAGCCGCCAGGGAAAATCAGGGTAATGGGGAAAGGAAATTCAGCTTCCAGACGCCAGCTACCAGCTTTCAGAAAAGCTTAAGAGCTGAGAGCATAAAAGAATAGAGAAAAACCCAGCAAGCCAATTAGAAAACTCTCGCTTGCCCGCCTCTAATGGGACTTCTTACTAAGAAACTCCCAACTGATAGGAATTAGGATTAAGGAGAGTAACCCTAAGGGTCACCCCCTGCCTGCCCTGCCTGCCGGTAGGCACGGCGGTAGGCAGGGGCTTCGCTAGTCAGGAGTCATTGAAACAGCATTCAGCTTTCAGAAGAACTTAAGAACAGAGAAAAAAGTAAAATGTGTTGGTCAGGAGCAAGAAGCTTTAACCACCCGTTTTAAAGTCTATAGATTTGCAGTTCTTTAATTGTTTTAGCAATTGAGTCGAAATCTTTATCATTGTGGAAAAGTGCAAGTTCGTTTTCAATGGCAATTTGAGCAATGAAACAATCTACTAACTTTCTTATTGTAAGTCCTCTTCTTCTGCAAGCTCGATAAATTTGGGCAGATTGGATATAGGAATGAACGTCCTTTAAGGAATAAATCGGAAACTCTAAAAGACGAGATTTTACAACCTTAAAATCCTTATCTGATTTAATGCCCTGTAAAATTTCAGCAACGATAATGTCGGCGAGACAGATGTCGTCTTCCTCAATTAACTTGTGCATAGCAACCCTATGAAGTGTGTCTGCACCTCTGAAAAAATCTATCCAGACCGAGGTATCAATCAATATCAAAACGAGTGCCCCTTAGCTCTTCCAGATTCCCTTCCCAAGCAATCTTTCCTTCAAGTTTCAAAATTCTCTTACGCTTTCTTCTTTCAACCAATTCTTTCAAAGCCACATCAACCAGGTCTTTTTTGGTTTTAAGCTTCGTCAGTTTTAAACCTTCTTTTACCAATTTATCGTTCAAAACTATATTTGTTCTCATTCCGCTCACCTCAAAACACAGCTTCTATATCAGATACACACAATATACCATAATTATGTGTATGAATCAATAAAACCAACATTGGGAATTTCTAAAAATAACCATAAAATCAATCACCCAACAGACTACTTAACTATTTTAAGGATTTTTTTAAATTTTGGGCCCTCGGCAACCTTTAACAGTTCAAATAACGCAGTCTCTGTGCTTGTTAAACTCCCGCCCACTTCCTTTATCCGTTCCAAACCAATCTGTTTATTCTCAGCCGTTCTTGAAGAAACAGTATCGGCAACAACTTGCCCTTTGTATCCCAATTTAACCAGGTCTTTAGCGGTTTGATAAACACAAACATGAGTCTCAATGCCCGCCAATAAAACATGATTGCGTTTCAAGGTTTTCATTTCTTTCATAAAACGCTCACTTGCGCAGCAACTAAAGCTAAATTTACTTATAGGCTCAAGGTCAGAAAGAAGCTGGGCGACTTCAGGCAAAGTCGGCCCTAACCCTTGAGGATTTTGCTCAAGCCAGATAATGGGGATTTCCAATACCTTAATCCCTTTGATAAGCTTCTGAAGATTCTCAATGAGATTTTCTCTCTCATACATCGCTTTCGCGAGCTTTTCCTGAACATCGATTACAATTAAGACAGTATTCTCAACACTTAGCATAGTGCTCCTTTTGACAATTTATAAAGATAAGTTTAGTTAATTATAGATTAACCTTGTAGATGAGCAAAAAACAAGAGGGATTCTTTTCCGAGAGCTTGAAACCAACATAGAAATAACAGGGGCAAATCATTGGTCGGGTGTCAAAAACTAGCTACCAGCCACTATCAAAATAAGGGTATAGGGTAACGACGGGTAGAGTGTATAAAAAGTTATCTGCTATCTAAGACAAATTTCTTCAATTATAACTTCATCAAAAACTCTGTTTTTGTTCCACCCAAGGCATTTGATTTTCTCCAAAGCTTCTTGTTTGTTCCTCGCAGTAACCCTGCCTAAAAAAACGCCGTCTTCGGTCTGCTTAAACTCCCCATCCTTCATCATAAATTCTGTATATGCAGAATCTCCGATTTCGATACCTATATATTGTTCCATTATTCAGCTCCTTCCAACTTTAAATTCTAAATAGCTTAATCAATCAAAGAATATCTTCCGGGCGATTCGAACTTAATAACATTATTATCTCTAAGAATTTGTAATTGTTGCCTAATTTTTGCTTTAATATGTCGGTTACTTGGATGCAGTTCTTCAAGATAGTTCTCATATTTATATAATTCACTGAGCTCGAACTCCCTCTTTTTCAATTCTTCTACGCATTTCAATACATCAGAAGTCCAACCTCTTAAGTCCGGTTTCCTGTTACCCAAGAAAGACATTTTTCTCCAAACTTTATTAACCTTTAATTTATCAACCATCTCTTGATTTTTCACTATCCCAATTCTGCCTTCTTTGGGGATTCTATCGATTAAAAGATTACATCCTGTCCACCCCGCCCTTCTGGCATTGGCGGAGAGAGGGTTCCTCTTTTCTATGATTGAGGGTGATATGAAGAATCTTGGAACCAAAACTAAATCTTTAACTGTCCAATCATCTGACGAGTAACTCATCAGAAAAAAATTTGGGGTTTTATTGTCTTGAATAAAATTAATCATGGTATAAAATTCGCCATCGACAACCCTTTTTCCAAAATTTTTTTTAGAGCTTTTTAACTGAAATTCGTTCCCACATCTTTCGCAAAAAAAATCAGCTACTTTGGTGTTAGCGGAATGAGGATTTAATTCTTCATTTAAACAACAAGGACAATACATTTCCGAAGAAAACCAATTCTCAGACAATACACGGGCAATTTGTGAATTGCTTATATAGTTTTCGAAAACTTCCCGTTTATACATTGTCAGGTTCATATTTACATCTCCATTCCCACGCCCTAAGGTTTAACAAGAAGTACTCTTGTCCTCAGTTTGTTAGAAAAATCCATTAATCAGTGTGATTCCGAAAAGACCTACTTACGGCCTTGCATAAGTCTTCTTAATTCCCGAAAACTTTGCCAAAAAGAAAATAAAACTTTCAGGTAAGCATCGTTCCAGTTCAATGGTGGGTATTCAATATAAAGTTCATTAAAGCTGTTTATCAAGTTCATAGAACGAGAATGGATTGGAAAACTATTTCTAATTTTTTGGATGTTGCGAAGATTTAAAACAATACTTTCTTCAAATCCTGGAAACCGTTCACTTAAGAATGCTTCCAATTCATTTATAGAACCTGTCCTCTTGTTTGTTTCCAAATCACTGATTCTTTCTTTTGACAAAAAAGATTTTACAGAAGTATTTGATATTATATCTGAAATGACTGCTACCTTGTGCATAAAATCCTCTTCGCTCTTACAATCACCATACAGCCCCGCAACAGAACGTGCCTGACTCAGTTTAACAACTCTTTTGTTACAAACATCCTTAAACACAAGATTTATAAAATCCATTTCGTCTGCTACTCTATCTGGAAGATCTAAAGGTACTTCATAGATGAGTTCAGGTGGTTCATAAACAAACTCCCAACAATCATTGCCGCCAGGAACACACTTCGAAGTATTGCCCGCATCTACACCTTTTTCACAAATGGCCCAAGATATGAGACGTTCCAATTTTTTTTGTGATTTGGATCCAACAACCTGAGGGTGCACAAGATAAGAACACAGAGTACGCGAATCTGGTAATAAACACTTCTGACACAATATCCTTGAAGTCATCCCATCTAACTCATCTGTAATAGGATGAGCATTACACATCAACCCCCTTGTCTCTTCACTTTGAAATTTACAATTCTTTTTTGAGTATTTATTGATGTATGAGTCAAGCTGTTCAGGTGAATCTATAAGAATATTTTGGAATCCATTAGTACTTATGTCAGGATAGTCACCCCCAGCTATCTTGCGTAAAATACACTCAAGTCCAATTTTTGGAAGCAATTCCTTAACTTCCTCTTTGCTAAGATTGAGAGCCATAACACATACCCCTTGTAAAGTAATTGAAATTGGGAAATTCAATTCTCCTCTTTTAACTCGAAAAAAACACTGGAAATCAGGGTGCCCACAACGTTCCCACCCGCCAAAACTAATTGTAAATGACTTCATTCTCGACTATAACCTCCTAATTTAATCTGTTTAAAAAAGTTTAATGACTAGACATATTTTTAAAATTTCAACAAAACATACTTTTGTCCTGCATTTAGTTAGGAGTTGGGAATCGGTAGTCGAGGGAATCAAAAGTGTAATCAATTGTCAATCTCTAACTTTCAGCTACCAACTGACAGTGAATGGCGAAGCAAAGGCGTTTAATTAATCTTTTTTAAATTTAGTTCCATTGCAGCGTGGACATGGTGGCAAAGTATCGTCATTATCATCTAAGTGAACAACCTGTCCACAACTCAAGCAAACATATCTACCAATTCCTGGTTTCTCGCCTGTTGTTGGCATTAATCTCACCCCCCCCCCTAAAAATTTTTATAAACATTATCCGCTTACAGCGGAGGATTGCAACGGCTTCATGGCCTATAATTAGGTTTGGCAGCTTCCAAACCTATTGGGATACAGCTTTGTCTAAGATATTGACAGCCTGCGCTATGATAGCACTCTCCAGTTTTAGTTATGTAGACGGTAATTTCTTTCTTCTCTTCTTTAGGCTGTTCAATTGGTGACTCCAGAGGTTGTTCTGATTCCTTTGGGATTACTTCTGTATCGGCTTCCCCGTTAGCAGTTGCTTCTTTTTTTGGTTCTTCGACCGGTGTCGTTTCATTTTGCGTAGATTCAATTTTCTCTTCAGCATAAGGAAGTGTTTCTTTTTGTGAGGTGAACTCGCAACCTAAAATACCAAATAAAAATATTACCCCAATAATTATTACAACTATGCTTAAAAAAGATGAAGAATTAAGCCATTTCCGAATTTTCCTCATTTTAATCCCTCCTTAAACCATAGATATTTATTATTGGCTGGTTGGAATTTTGAGAGAATGTATACTGCAACTGAAGTGTGAAGTGTATTTAGTCCATTGCATTTAACTGTATGTAGATAATTCAACAAAAAACCAAAGACTCCTTCATGCTTTATTTTTTAGCCCTTCGGGTTTCATCTCAAACTATTTCCGAATTATCGATAATTCGGAAATGAGGAGGCCAGCAAATGAATACAAATTAAACCGCCATATTGCTTTTGGGGCCTGTCCCAATGCAAATAGCAAGAAAACGAGGATACTGATATGAATAACTCAATATTTATAAGAGAAAGTTTTATCAATTGAGTAGCAGACTTAATTAACTAAGGAAATCTTTCCAAACCAACAAATTACTTTGCTTGTTGTGCTTGGAAATAAAAAATTAAAAATGACAATCGCCATATCATTTAAAATCAGTCGCCAGACTTCAGCTATCAGCTTCCAGGAAAATCAAAATAAAAGCTTGTTGTTGGTTTTTTTAAAATCCGGGTAGGTTGTTCATTGGCGACCCACCTACAACTACGCTCTGTCGAGCAGATATATGAGCACACTTTTTTAATCGCCATATCATCCCTCACTCTGTTCCGGGATGACCCCGCCACAGGCCCTGGAGGAACAAAGGGGAGTGAAACGAGGGGTCATTTTTAGGCGTAAAAATAGGTTGTTCAGGAAATAAGCCGAAGCTGTCTTTTGGTTTTAAAACCCGGGTGGGTTGTTCGTTGGCGACCCTCCAGAGGCGGGCAGGCATATGAGAGCGCCGACGAGCAATCGACGAGGCGGGGTTTCGACCGAAGCTGTTTGAGCCCCGATTTATCGGGGTGAGTTCTGCCTGCCTACCGGCAGGCAGGCAGGTCGCCGCCGAGAAGTGAAGCAAGGAGGAGAAATGCTCGAATCAAGAGTCGAGAGCAACCCACAAAAATAATTAAAAACAGAAATTATGAAAAGAGAGTAGCCGTAAAAGTCGAGGAAAAACAAGTAGAAAAAAATAAACGGTCAAACAAAACTAGCTTCCAAATTTGGAAACTAGTTTATATATCCTATTCTATCCACCGGCCAATAGATGAAGAACACCTTCCCCACCACATCATCTTCTAAGATCGGCCCAAAAATACGGCTGTCAAAGCTGTTAGCGCGGTTATCACCGGCAACAAAGATTTCATCTTCGGATATCTCAAGCGGTCCCGAGCTATTCGAATCATGTTTCTTCACATATGATTCATCAATATACTCTCCATCGATAAGCAAATCGCCCTCTTTAAACTCTACCGTCTCCCCTTCGGTAGCAATAACTCTTTTTACGAAATCCGTCTCATTCATGGGAGACTCGAGAATTATGATGTCACCATAATCAATATCCGATAAGCGATAGATGAATTTGCTAACGAGAACTCTGTCGCCGTCATGGAGCGTCGGGTCCATAGAGTGTTGTTGGATGGTAAAGGCCTCAACGACAAAGAAACGTATTATAAATGAAAAGATAAGAGCTGCAACAATGATAAAAACAGTCTCTTTAATAAAGACCACAAACGGGTTACTTCTTAACTCCTGATTCTCGGTACAGGGCTGTACTGAAACTTCATCCTTGAGCAACTGTTCCTTTTCAACTATCTCTTTTTCTCCCTCCACTATTACCTCACAACCACGTTGACAAGTTTTTTTGGAATAACTATCACTTTAACAATTTCCTTCCCCTTAGTAAACTGCCTCAGTCTTTCACTGGAAAGCGCGACTTCTTTCATCTCTTCCTCTCCTATATCTGCAGAGACCGTTATCTTGTCCCTCACCTTACCATTAACCTGGACAATGAGAGCTATCTCTTCAGCTTTTGCAAGCTTCTCATCAAAAACCGGCCAATTGGCACGATGAACACTCTCCGTCTTTCCCGTCATTTTCCATAGCTCTTCGGTGATATGGGGAGCGAAAGGAGCGAGAGTGAGTAGCAACTTTTCGTTGGCCTCGGCTAATATCTCCGAATTTACTTCTACTTCATTTTTATCATCATAATATTTATGATTGGCATTTACGAGTTCCATTGTCGCGCTTATGGCTGTGTTTAAATTGAAGCGCTCGATATCGATTGTAACTTTCTTTACCGTTCGATGAATTACCCTCTGGAGTTCTCTGTCAACCTCATCCAACTTGGATTTTCTATCCGTTTTTGAAGCTTCTATATTCTTTTTAACGATTCTCCAAACCCTGTTTAAAAACCTGTAAGAGCCCTGAACTCCCTGATCACTCCATTCGAGTTCTTTTTCCGGAGGTGAAGCAAAAAGGATAAACAATCTTGCGGTATCTGCTCCATAGGTTTTGATTATCTCATTGGGATCAACCACATTGCCTTTAGATTTAGACATCTTGGCCCCGTCTTTTATAACCATCCCTTGGGTTAACAAGTTGGAAAATGGTTCCTCAACATCGCACAAACCCATATCTTTCATAACTTTAGTAAAAAAACGAGAGTATAGCAGGTGCATAATCGCATGTTCGATGCCACCGATATACTGGTCGACAGGCATCCAGTAATTAGCCGCCTCAACACTGAAGGGCCCTTTGTCTTCATGAGGACTTGTATAACGAAGGAAATACCACGAAGAGCAAGTGAAGGTATCCATAGTATCGGTCTCCCGTTTGGCGGGCTTAGAGCATCTCGGACACGTCGTGTTCACAAAGCTCTCATGTTTAGCTAAAGGAGAGCCGCCTTTTTCCGTAATCTCCACATCGTCCGGCAATACGACCGGTAAATCTTCTTCGGGAACAGGAACTACACCACACTCATCACAATAAATTATAGGTATTGGGTTGCCCCAGTAACGCTGGCGAGAAATCAACCAATCACGTAGGCGGTAATTCACCGCAAAATCGCCCTTACCCTGCTTCTTTAACCATTTGGTTACCGCTCTTGCTCCCTCTTTGCTGGGCATATTGGTAAACTGACCGGAGTTTATCATTACTCCTTCGCTCACATACGCCTCTTTGAGACCCAAACTAAAATCTTCACCTGTCGGCTGGATAACCGGCTCAATGGGAAGATTGTATTTCTTGGCAAAAGCAAAATCTCTCTCATCATGGGCAGGAACCGCCATGACCGCTCCTGTTCCGTATTCCATGAGAATATAATCGGCTACCCAAATCGGTATCTTTTTTCTGTTTACGGGATTTATAATATACGCTCCGGTAAAGCACCCATTCTTTTCAATTTCAGTAGATGTTCTATCTATCTCGGTCTCTTTGGCAACTTTTTTTCTAAACTTCACAACCTCGTCTTTATAAGGAGTGTCTTTGATGAGTTCATCAACGAGAGCATGCTCTGGAGCAAGCAAGAAAAACGTGCAGCCAAAAAGGGTATCAGGTCGCGTTGTAAAGACGGTGACAGTCTCACCGTCCTTCAATGAAAAATCAACCCAAGCTCCTTCACTTCTGCCAATCCAGTTCTTCTGCATAACCTTGACCCGCTCAGGCCAACCCGGGAGTTTATCAAGATCTTTTAATAAGGGTTCGGCATAATTTGTGATATTGAAGAACCATTGCGCAAGCTCTTTCGGCTCAACCGGAGTACCACATCTCCAGCAACCTCCCGCTTCAACTTGTTCATTAGCAAGAACTGTTTCGCAAGAATTACACCAATTTACCTTGGCTTTCTTGCGATATACCAAGTCTCTTTTGTAGAACTGCAGAAACAACCATTGGCCCCATTTATAATAATCCGGCTCACAGGTTGTGATTTCACGATCCCAGTTATAGCTCAAACCCAGGCCTCTTAATTGATTTCGCATGATATCAATATTCTTGGTAGTCCACTTCTTGGGATGAACCCCGTGGGCTATCGCCGCATTTTCAGCCGGCATGCCAAAAGCATCGTAGCCAATTGGATGAAGTACATTGTAGCCCCTCATCCTGTTATAACGGGCAACGACGTCACCGATGGAATAGTTTCTTACGTGGCCCATATGGATGTTCCCTGAAGGATATGGAAACATCTCGAGGATATATTTTTTATTTTGCGCAGAATCTTCTGAGACCTCATATATCTTCGATTCTTCCCACTTTTTCTGCCACTCTTTCTCAATCCGCGCAAAATCGTACTTTTCCACACTGCCTCCAATAGAAACTGGTATAAACTTCCGCCCCGATGCGAGCGATATCTTGCCAACTCAAGTTGGTCTCACTTTTTAGCTAAATCATTAATCAGTATCTGGTCTCAATTTTATCGTCAGAGCCAGTGATTGGAATATTATATCATTAAAATATAGCTTTCAGCCTCCAGCTGCCAGCTTTCAGCCACCAGGAAAAGCAAAAGAGCTTTTTAAAACAGCCTCTAGCCATTAGCCCCCCCAGCCTTTAGCCCTTAGAAAAACCAATAGAGTCTTTATAGATTTTGTGGCTTTTAAAACATCTCGTGGCTCTTGCTTGGAGTGACTCTGAGCACACCGTTAAACGAGTGAAACTCGAGTAGAAGCGGCACCCTGCCTGCCGGTAGGCAGGGCAGACAGGAATCGCGTGCCCGAAGGGTAAATAGCGATTTCGCTCTGCGAGAGTAAGCGAGTAGGCGCGCAAAAAAATGAACAAATTAAAATTTAATAAAAATGCTTCATTTAAAATATATACATCAGATAAACTGGTACTTTACAAAACTAACAAAAAAACCTTTCACCCAAAGGGACGAAAGGATTCTTTCGCGGTACCACCCTATTTAGCGATATAAATTGGTGGAGATGGAGGGGATTGAACCCTCGGCCTCCTCCACGCCAAGGAGGCGCTCTCCCACTGAGCTACATCCCCACAAAACTCGCTCTCTTTTGGTGACTTAATGTTTACTAAACGCGAAGCTTAATAGCACAATGACTTTTAGCTCCAAGCTTAGAGATAAATTCGACTCGACCAGATATTGGTTTCCACCATCCCAACTCTCTAAAATCTTGTCTAAGGTCTACTGCTCTTCTTCAAAGCTCCGTATTTAATTGCCAAATTATTATATAAAAGCAGCTTAACTATGTCAATATTATTCTGCGTTTGCTTTTTGCCGGGAAGTTTCTTCCCACTCAAGTTGAGGCGCATCTTTCCAGAGACGCTCAATTTGATAGTACTGTCTCACCTCAGTTGTAAATACGTGAATAACCACGCTGCCATAGTCGAGCAAAACCCATCCTGCTCTACCATTTCCTTCAACCCCGAACGGTTTTACTCTGTCTTTTCTCAACTCTTCTTTAATTGAGTCCGAAATGTAATCAACCTGTCGATCATTTTTACCTTCACAGATTACAAAGTAATCGACAATTCCCAACAGATCGCTCAAGTCTAAAATGATGATGTCTTCAGCTTTTTTGCCGACCGCCGCATCCGCAGCCATCCTCGCAATTTCTTTAGCGTTCAGTAAACAATCGCCTCCTTGCTTAATTTGCTTCCTCATGAAAATCTTCGTCAGAATCTTGCTCTTCATCAAAATTATAATCTTTCCCCACGACCACAACAATATCAGTTACTTCCTGGGTGATGGCCCGATCGATAATTATACCTACCCCCAACGCTTTCTGAATGTCGTTTGCGGCATCATCATTGTCGCCATAAACTAATATTTGAGTCTCTTTGTAACTGAAATTATCCGCATTTTTTGTGCCCACTACCTGGTATCCCATATTTATCAGCTTATCCGCAACTTCTCCCGCAACTCCGGGAACCCCACATCCATTTAAAACCATAACCTTTGTTTTCTCAGACTGTTCAACTTCTACTCCCCAAAGACGTGCGAGCAGTCCTTCCAGCTCTTCTCTGTTGGGCTCATAATAGATTTTATCTCCCACCGCATGATTTTTTACGGGAAGGGGCAAAATATTTATATCTTCATGGTGATCCATCGAGGCAATTGCCAATGATATCTTCTCTTGATGCTCCGATATAATATCCGAACTTTTTGCCTTATCAAATACTTTTTCAAAATCGTTCTTATCCATAATTCTCTCGAGATCAAAAAGGTCTAATTTTGCATAGCCATGAAGCTCGACCCCGAAAAGATTTTGAACGGCAGATACTGCTGTTGAATCCTTCTTTAAAGAAAGCATCTCGCTAACTCTTTCAAAACCTAACCCCGGAATCTCAATAATAGTATCTTTTGGAACAGATATCCCATTTAAAATGCCCGCTTTTAAATCACAAAATAGGGCCAGCGTTTCAACCACAAGTTCTTCGCCATTCTCGTCTTGTACGCCCATTACCAGGAAAATGACTGAGTCACCAAGCTCCGGTTTCGAGGAAGAGTCATCCACTTTAGCATTCTTATTCGAAGTTGTAGCCGAAGAGTTTGAGGTAGCAAGATTATCGGCATCTCCATCTCCAAAGAAATGAGAACCAACTACCCCGATAAGCAAAGCAACGATTAGCGTAGCGCCAACAATAAGCATAATTCGGCGTCTTAATTTTTGCTTTTTTTCCCGCCTTTTGCTTGCTCTGGAATCTTTTTTTAATGTCCTTCTTCTATCCTCACCAGTTGAATCCAATTCCAAACCTCAAATGTTTTAGGATGAATTAGTTTCTTTCTTCTTACCAAGTGACAAAGCGTATGAGTATATGCCAACTCAAAGACTTCAATCAGCCGTTTTCCATCAAAATCTCTGATTTTTTCCAGACCAGAAAAAGTGCGAGCCGGCTCAACCATATCAGCTATATATACTATCATATCCAACTTAGACATGGATGGCTCCCCCACGGTATGCCGACTCACCGCATTTATAATATTAGAGTCATCGATTCCCAGTTGGGAAGATATTAATTCTGCTCCGACGGGTGCGTGAAGTAAATATGGGTCGCTTTCTTCGATATAACCCACGGGAATATTGAGTTTTTTTGCCTCGGAAATTATATCGATTTCTTTTATGCCTTTTCCATAATCGTGAAGCAAACCAGCAAGAGCCGCTTTTTCCGTGTCAACTCCAAATTTTTCGGCCATCCCCTTAGCCATATCTCTAACCCTTAAACTGTGGGTAAAGAACTCTTCATCCAACCAATTGGCAAGCAAATCTAAAATTTCTTCTTTGCTGTATCTCAAATAAAATCACCTATAAAATTCGCGTTTAAGAACATAATTTACAACTCCCTCCGGAACAAGATAACGTATGGGATAGCCCTGTGAAACGCGTCGTCTGATATCGGTTGAGGAGATTGCAAGCGCCGGTATCTCCATTATATGTATCTTTAGTTTGCCGGGCTCAGGTTCTTTGTTTTCGTAAGGTAGAACGTGAAGTTCCTCAAATTTCCTTAGACAATATCCCGGGCGAGTTGCGGCAATAAATTTACACATTTTGGCTAGCTCGTCCGCGTCTTTCCAGGTAATAATCTCAAGCATTGCATCGGCTCCGGTAATAAAGAATATCTCCGCCTCAACTCCATAAACTTTCCTAAACTCACGAACGGTGTCTATCGTATATGATGGACCTTTTCTATCTACCTCAATCCTTGACACTTCAAAGTCCGGATTCGAAGCCGTTGCAATGACTGTCATAAGATAACGTTCAACCGGGTCCAAAGACTTCCTTACTTCCTTGTGAGGAGGATATCCCGCGGGCACAAAAACCACTTTATCCAATTCAAATTGGATTAAAGCTTCTTCGGCCGTAACCAGATGACCATTGTGAATGGGGTCAAAAGTTCCACCCATTATACCGATTTTAATTGGTCTTTTTTGGAGCAATGTGATCACCTAAAACAATTTTACTATAATAACTCTTTCTAAACCATCAGCCCATCAGTCGGTAGTCCGTAGTGAGGAGTCGGTAGTTTGTTGGTTTTTTCCTTTACCCTCTCAACTTTCTATCAGCCATAAGCCATCTGCCATCAGCTATCAGCCATAAGCCATCTGCTATCAGCCCATCAGTCGGTAGTCTGTTAGTCGATAGTCGGGAGTTTGCTTGTTAACTTTTTCTAAGCTCTATGCTCCGTGCTCTCCTCTTTTAGTTTATTTACTTTACCCATTACCCATTTATTTACTATTAGCCATCTGCCATCTGCTATCAGCCATCAGCCATCTGCCATAAGCCATCAGCCATCAGCCATCTGCCCCGCCAGAGGCGGGCAAGCATTTGCCAATATCTAGGAGCGAATCTGTCCTTTTCCGTAGATTACATACTTTGTTGAAGTCAACGCCTCAAGCCCCATTGGACCCCTTGCGTGAAGCTTTTGAGTACTTATACCCATCTCGGCCCCCAAACCATACTGTCCGCCATCGGTAAAACGCGTTGAGGCATTTACATATACTGCAGCGGCATCGACTTCCTCGGTAAAACTTTTAGCCGCAGAGTAATCTTCGGTCACTATCGCCTCGGAGTGATTTGTCCCATACTTTTGAATATGTAAGATAGCTTCATTTAGGGATGGGACAATCTTAACAGCCATTTTTAAATCTAAATACTCAGTTTTCCAGTCATCCTCAGTCGCTTCATTTACATCCGAGCAGATAGAGTGTGTAATAGGACATCCGAAAATTTCGACATCTCTTTCCTGAAGCTTTCGTAAAATCCCAGGAAGA
Organism: Actinomycetes bacterium; assembly: GCA_030614255.1. Lineage (GTDB taxonomy): Bacteria > Actinomycetota > Aquicultoria > UBA3085 > Oleimmundimicrobiaceae > JAUSCH01. The sequence continues at coordinate 34,490 of JAUWKI010000003.1, read as the reverse complement.
AACTTTTCGGCCACATCTTTGTGAACCAACAACGTCTCCGCCGCATTGCAGACACCGGGACGCTGACATTTGGCATTTACTACAATTTCTTTGGCCATATTCAGATTTGCCGATTTATCTATAAATATATGGCAATTGCCAACTCCCGTCTCAATGACCGGAACCGTTGAATTCTTAATTACGGATTGAATCAGAGATGCTCCTCCACGAGGAATTAAGACATCGACGTAGCCATGCATCTTCATCAACTCTGTGACAGCTGCCCTATCCGCTGTTGAAATGGATTGGATACAATTTTCAGGAAGCCCTTCTTTGACTCCAGCATCAGCGATAATGTCGGTCAGAGCAAGGTTTGAATTTATGGCCACCGAACCACCTCGTAATATAATGGCATTACCTGACTTGATACAGAGACCCGCCGCATCAACGGTTACATTTGGCCTCGCTTCATAAATTAAACCAACTACACCCAACGGGACTCTGACCTGCAACACTTCAAGCTCGTTCGGCAATTTCCGCCCTTTTACTAATTCACCGACCGGATCTTTCAAAAAAGCGACCTCTTTGAGATCTCTTGCCATATCTTCAATGCGAGCTTCGTTTAAAAGCAGACGATCCATTAGTGCCGTGGAAATATTTCTCCTTTTGCCCTCTTCTAAATCTTTTTTATTGGCCTTGATAATTTCTTTGGCATTTACGATTAGCGCATCCGCCATAGCATTTAACGCACGATTCTTCAACTCGGTAGAAACATTTGCGAGTTTTACCGATGCCTTCTTGGCTCTCTTTCCCAGCTCTAAAACTTCGCTCATATCTTGCCTCCAAAATAATCTTACTTTCGCAATAATATTACTAGACGGACTTAAGCTTCTATATTAAACTTTCCACTTTTAACTTTCTACTCTAAAATTACCAGGCAGTCCCTGTGAACTATCTCTACACTTGGCTCACCTGAAAGCTTCTTTACAATCTCGCTTCTCTTTAGGCCCTTGATTGTTTTAATCTCCTCAAAGCCAAAATTCGTAAGACCCTTCGCAAAAGTTTCATCGACAGAATCTACAATATCTATCGCATCCCCGACATCAAATTTTCCGGAACAATCAACTACTCCTGCTGGAAGCAAACTTTTTCCGCCCTCAATTATGGCTTTTTTCGCACCATCATCCACCTTTACTTTTCCTCTAGGTGTGCGACCAAATACTATCCAGAGCTTTTTGCTTGAAACTCTTTTCTTCCGGGGAAGAAAGACAGTGCCTATTGATTTTCCTTCGACCACATCGAGAACAACGTTGGACTTTCTTCCATCCGCTATAATCATGCAAACACCCGAAAATGTTGCAATTTTGCCAGCTTGAATTTTCGTGACCATGCCACCGGAACCAAATTTCGTCCCCGCGTCACCAGCCAACGACTCAATCTCTGGAGTTATAACCGCCACTTCGCGAACAGGTTTTGCGTCACCGCTTAGACGAGGGTCAGCCGTATGAAGACCATCGATATCTGAAAGTAAGATTAGGAGATCAGCTTTGACCAAACTAGCCACCAATGCAGCCAATGTATCGTTATCACCGAACTTTATCTCGTCTGTTGCCGTGGTATCGTTCTCATTTACGATTGGAATAATTCCCAGTTCAAAGAGCTTATTAAGAGTATTTCTGGTATTTAAATATTGCTGACGATGAGTAATATCAAACTGAGTCACGAGAACCTGTCCAACCTTAAAACCAAATTTGTTAAAAAGATTGGCATAGCGTTCAATCAGCAAACCTTGCCCGACAGAAGCAGCCGCTTGAAGCTCGGGAATTTCCTTAGGCCGACATTTTAACCCCAATCCTTCGACTCCAGCCGCAATCGCGCCAGATGTTACGATAAGAACTTGGTGTCCTTGTTTCTTTAAAGCAGCCACTTGATTAACCAAACTCTCTATCCAGTCTGAATTCAACCGACCAGAAGAGGTTGCAATTAAACTCGTCCCTATCTTAACAACAATCTTTTTCTGACCATTAAGACACTTTTTCACTTTGCTCTCCTTAACGCAATTAATTTAAGACTCCAAGGGATGAAAGTCAAACGTAATAGGACCTATCACCACAACATCTCCATCACGCGCTCCAGCTTCGATTAATTTTTTATCAAGCCCTATCTTATTAAATTTCTGCTGAAGATAACCTACCGCCTCCTCGTTATCGAGGTCCGTCATAGTTACCATTCTCTCAACCGACTTTCCTTTCACCAGAAAAACACCATCTTTTTTTAAGATTGTAAACTCTCTATCGGTTCGCTTTTTGTCAAAAGAAAAGACTTTGTGAATTTTTTGTCGTTTGGTTTCCAAAACGTTTTCCGATTCTCCCAATATTTCTTCAATTTTCCAGAGAAGCTTGTCCACACCTTCACCCGTTACCGCAGATACTGGGAAGAAGGGATAACCTCGTTTCTTAAAATATTCCTCGGCTTTTTTTAAATTGTTCTTACCCTGCACTATATCTATCTTGTTGCCAGCTACAACTTGCGGGCGTTTTGTAAGATTAGGGTCATAAGAGTATAGCTCTTTGTTTATATTTTCGAAATCTTTTGTAAAATCCCTGCCCTCAACTTGCGCAAGATCAATAACATGCACTAAAGTTGCTGTTCGAGCAATATGACGCAAAAAGGCGTGCCCCAATCCAGCCCCTTCATGAGCCCCCTCAATTAAACCGGGGATATCGGCCACAACAAAACTTTTGTGCTCCAAGAGACTGACAACACCTAAATTTGGAACCTTGGTTGTAAAGGGATAGTCAGCTATTTTGGGCTTAGCAGCTGAAATGCGACTTATTAACGTAGATTTTCCAACATTCGGGTAACCGATTAAACCGACATCGGCAAGAAGCTTAAGCTCAAGTAATACCCAATTTTCTTCGCCCTTTTCACCTTTCTCAGCAAACCCGGGTAATTTTCGGGTTGATGTCGCAAAACGCATATTCCCCTTGCCCCCCATTCCTCCATAAGAAACTACCGCTTCCTGGCCTTGTTCAATAAGATCGAAAAGAATTTCGCCATTTAAGTTTTTCACAATGGTTCCGGGAGGAACTCGAAGAACAATATCATCGCCATTTGCCCCATGTTTGTTGTCTCCTTGACCATGTTTTCCTTTTTTCGCCTTGAAGTGACGCCGATAATGAAAATCCATCAAAGTTCTAAGACCTTCATTCACCCTTAGAACTACATTTCCGCCTGAACCGCCATCGCCACCGTCCGGTCCGCCTTTTGGTCTATATTTTTCGCGGTGAAAACTCATGCATCCGTTCCCACCGTCACCACCTTTAACAAATATCTTTGCTTCATCGATGAACATATAATCCCCCGTTAACATTATAATAAAAAAGTCCTGACCCAAAAATCAAAGGTCAGAACCTCTTGAATACAAATGTTAAGTTCTACTTTTTAATCTATTGTTAAGCGTTATCTATAACGTCTATCTTCTTGTTATTTTTGCTCTTGTAAAACCTAACAGTGCCATCAACCTTTGCAAAAAGGGTATCATCGCAACCAAGGCCAACATTTAAGCCCGGCTTAAATTTGGTTCCTCTCTGTCTAACGATGATGCTTCCAGCAGTAACAAACTGACCGCCGAACCTTTTTACGCCCAGTCTTTGTGAATTGCTGTCTCTTCCGTTTCGGGTACTTCCTAGTCCTTTTTTATGAGCCATTTAAATTCCTCCAAAAAAATCTTCCATAAAGATTTTAACAAAAATTGCAGTCTTTTGTCAAAGAAAAAGCATTTCAGATAAGTTATTTAGATTTCGAAGCAGTCTTTCCTTTGCTTGATGAAGACTTTTTGGTTGACGACTTCACTGACTTCGCAGGTTTTTTCGTTTCCTTTTTTGCAGTTGTCTTAACCGCTACTTTTGTGGCCGGTTTAGACGCAACCTTCTTCTGTACCTTTTTCTCTTTAGCTTCTTTCTTCTCTAATGCGGCTTTTGTTGTCTTCTTCACAACTGTCTTCTTCGGTTTTTCTAAAGCCTTGGATTTTTTCTCGCCGAGTATAATCTCATCTATTTTTACTTTAGTTAAAAGCTGACGGTGACCCCTCTTCCTTCGATAACCCTTTTTAGCTTTGTGTTTATAAACAATTATCTTGTTACCTTTTGCCTGTTCAATGATAGTACCTTTAACATTGGCCTTAGATAGAGCATCGGGTTTCACTACTTTTTTATCTTCATCTGACACAAAAACTATATCTTTTAATTCGACTGAATCGCCAGCTTTGCCCTCAACCTTTTCAAGTAACACAACATCACCAGCTTTAACTTTATACTGTTTTCCTCCGGATTTAATTAACGCGTACAGAGTAAGCTCCCCCTTTTATGTTTACACAGCCACTAATAATATCGCACGAATCTTTCCATGTCAATTCATAGATTTAGACATATCTACAAAAATTTTCTTTACACTAATCCTGTGGCCTCCTGCAACCAATTCAAACTCATCACGTGAAATATCCAAACTCTTGATGATATATATGGTCTTCTTTGTTCGCCTTCGCAGACTTCGCAAACCTTCCTGATTTTTGCCGGTTATGAAGGCGGCTGCGTCGGGGTGCAGCTTAAACAAAAAAGCTCTCTCTGAATGTGATACGCAATACGCATATAGTTTTCTCTTAAGATTTATGAAAATTGTTTCCTCTGAAGAGATTTTGCCCGTACCGTTACAACAAGGACAATTCTCATGCAAGACTCCCATTATCCCTTCAGAAACATTCTTTCTTGTCATCTCAACTAAACCCAATTTGGATATTTCGACAACCTTGCTTTTCGTCCGATCTTGAGTAAGAGCTTCGTTAAATGTCTGAGAAAGTCGTTTTTTATGGCGCGAATCCATCATGTCTATAAAATCTATAACAATAATGCCTCCTATATCTCTAAGACGAATTTGACGCACAATTTCTTCTGCCGCCTCAAGATTTGTTTTAAGTATCGTCTCTCCCAGACTGGTCTTACCGATATACTTTCCTGTGTTCACATCGATTGCTATAAGAGCCTCTGTTGAGTCGATACTTATATAGCCACCTGAGCGAAGCCAAACCTTTCTGTTTAAAGAATTTTCAATTTGAGAGTTAATGTCAAACTTATCAAAAAGAGACATACTGTCTTTATATAATCGAACTTTGCTTCTGAGCTCTGGATTTGATTTTTTCAAATAATTCATTATTTTTTTATACCTTGTCGGACAATCAATAATTAAACGCTGGAAATCCGAAGTAAATACGTCTCTAACCATCTTTAAAGCCAGCTCTTCTTCTGAATGAATCAACTTCGGGGGCTTGCTTCGGTTGGCCTTCGCTCTGATTTCTTTCCATAACCGCTTCAGATAATTTAAATCCTTTTTTAAATCATCCAGCCCGGCATCCTCCGCGGCGGTTCTTACAATCAAGCCCATATTCCGTGGCTTAATTTTCTGACCAAGCTCCTTTAACCTTGTTTTTTCCTTTTCGGGGAGACGCCTTGAAACCCCAACTGAGTCACTGTAAGGCATCAAGACAAGATATTTGCCTGCCAGACTAATGAACGTAGTAACTCTTGCTCCTTTGGTCCCCATGGGATCACGTACAACCTGAACCAAAATATCCTGACCTTGCTTCAATATATGTTGTATTTTTAAAGAAGCGGGGTCCAGCTCTTCTTCCGGAAAAAGCACCTCGTCGACGTATAAAAAACTACTCTTCCTCAAACCAACATCGACAAAAGCAGCTTCCATCCCGGGTAAGACATCTTTTACTCTCCCCAAATAAATATTTCCAACAATGGAATGAAAGTTGATGCGTTCAATATAGATTTCAGCAAGTTTTGCATCTTCGACGATTGCTACGCGGACCTCATCTTCATCCGCGGTAATCATTATTTCATTAATTTCTGCTTTCATTGTAATTCCCTTATTTCACCTCGTATCAATGGGGCTATAAAATTCATCCCCGATTTTAGCATACAAACCAATGCGATGGATATTTAATATTACATAGTCCTCGTCACAATCAGGTCTAGAAAAAAGCGATTTCATTAACGCTTCGGGCCGCACGCTCCCCAGGTCCCCGATGGATAATAAGACGTTGATTGTCGCCTTCCCCAACTCAAAATAGTTAATTTCAATGCGAGAAACTGCCTGCTTTGTCGGTAAAACTTTTTCTTTCCCCTTTTTTACAAACTTGAATTCCTTTTTGGAAAACAGTTCCTCGATTCGATCTTTAATATCGCTAACACCCAATGATGGTACGGCAACCTCTATCTGATATTCGGCAAAATTTACAAATTTTGTTATCGATGGCTCATCCAGTAAGACATATTTTGCTCGATAGATGTACAAGCCATCGGGCAAAACCATGTTTAGTAGATCCACGACCTCCTTCAAGGAAAGATGGTTGTTTAAAAATATGTCCATATATTCAGATTCACTACTTACCCCAACCGAAAGCGGAGGTCCATATGACATTTTAACTCTAGGATTAAATCCTTTTGTTAAAACCAGTGGAAAACTTGCTCTTCTCAGAGATCTTTCAATTGCGCATATAAAGTCAAGATGAGATATAAATTTAAGTCTGCCCATTTTCCCATATTTTATTCTTAATCTATGCATATTAATCACCAACCTTCAGCCCATCAGTCGGGAGTCTCTTAGTCGGGAGTCTCTTAGTCGGGAGTTTGTTTATCTTTGCACTCACTTTCTACTATCAGCCATACTCCATACTCTATATTCCATAAGCTATCAGCCATCAGCTATCTGCCATCAGCCCCACCACCTGCCCGCCAATGCCTAACGGCATAATAGACGTAGGCAGGCGGGGAGGCGGGCAAGCATCTGCCACTTCACAAACCCCACATTTATTACAGGAACTAAATCGGCAATCATCGGTTCTCTCTTGCCGAAGCGCTTTTTCGTATTCAGATTGAAAATATGCTTTAGTTACGCCCACACTTATATGCTCCCAAGGCAAATTTTCGTCTAAAGAACGCTCACGATATGTGTAGAAGTCAATGGATAATCCCTCTTCTTTTAAAGCTTTCTCCCACTTTGAAAAATCGAAGTGCTCTCTCCATGCGTCAAATTTACAGCCCAATTCCCAGGCTTTTTTGATTACCCCGGCAAGACGCCTATCGCCTCTTGCCACAACACCCTCAATGATGCTAAGTTTTGCCTCGTGCCAACTGAGAGAAATATGTCTTCCCCGCAAATGTTTCTTCAAAAAAGCCTGCTTCTTCAACAATTGGTTCAGTGTATTTTGTTCAACCCACTGAAACGGAGTATGAGCTTTTGGCACGAATGAAGCGATACTAATATTTATTTTAAGTCTGCATCGTTCTTTGGGTGGAATGATATCTAAACCTAAACTGACTACTTTGTTGACCAGTTCAACTATCCCCTGCAAATCCTCTCTAGTCTCCGTGGGCAAACCAACCATAAAGTAGAACTTGAGTCTTCTCCATCCATTTTGAAAGGCCAATTTGGCCGTCGAAAGTATATCCTCTTCGGTCAGGTTTTTGTTAATAACATCTCTTAACCGTTGGGTCCCGGCTTCTGGCGCAAATGTAAGACCTGTTCTTCTAACTCGCTGAATTTGTTCTGCAAGATTTATAGAAAATGCATCCATTCTCAAAGATGGTAGAGAAACTGCGACACCATCTCCCCCGTATCGATTTATCAAATCAGAGACTAAGGTTTCAATCTCGCTATAATCACTACTGCTAAGAGAGACGAGTGATATCTCCTCATATCCGGTATTCTTTAAAATGTTCTGGGATAAATTTTTAAGTTTATTTATGGAGCGTTCTCTTGCAGGACGATAAATCATCCCTGCCTGGCAAAACCTGCACCCCCTGGTACAACCCCTCATAATTTCCAAAGAACACCGATCGTGTATAACCCTGGCAAACGGAACTATCGGATATACCGGAAATTTTGCCATATCCAAATCACCAATCAATCTCTTTTTAACTGTTTTTGGGACCTCATTGGAAATCCGATTTATCGTCTTTATTATCCCTGATGGATAATGATCGATTTTGTATAGAGATGGTACGTAAATACCCTGTATTTTAGCCAAAGATTTCAAAATCTCCCGTTTTTTGGCTCCTTTTTTCTTTAACTTTTTAAATTCATCCGCAACTTCTTGTATTAAATTCTCCCCATCACCCAACGCAAATAAGTCAAAAAAGGGTGCCAAGGGCTCCGGGTTAAAAACACAAGGTCCCCCACCTATAATTAAGGGATTGTCATCTCTTCTGTCTTTGGCCAAGAGGGGAATTTTGGCCAAATCTAGCATATTAAGAATATTCGTGTATGTCATCTCGCACTGAAGTGTAAAACCAAAAATATCGCATTCGTTGACCGGAGAATAAGACTCGAGAGTAAAAAGAGGAATGTCCTCTTCCCGCATTCTTTCTTCCATATCTACCCAAGGGGAGAAGACACGTTCGGCGATAACACCATCTTGCTCATTTAAAATTTCATATAGGATACAGAGAGCTAGATTAGACATACCTATCTCGTAGACATCGGGGTAAGCCAGAGCAAAAACTATATCATCCGGTTGGACGGGTTTTCTTTTTGTGTTCCATTCACTGTTTATATACCTAACAGGTTTCTCAATTGAGGGTAAAATATTTTCAATTTCGGGATAAAGGTTCTTCACTGGACAACCTTCAACTCCCTTGCCGTTTCCAGTATAATATCTCTTATTTCTTCGGCTGATAAATCGCTAATTCCTTTCTCGAAATACTTATTAGCAGTTCTCCCTACTGCTACCGTTCCACCGTAAGCAACCGCAGCTTTCATAAGAAAACCTATCGTGGGTAAAAATGATAGTAACTCCCGGGCAATAGCTCTAAAGGTAAAGCCCCCGCCTATAACCATAACTATCTCCTTTGCCCTTGAAAAACTAATATCTCTGTCATACACAGCGGCAATTTTCAATATCATTCTGATTTGATTTGTAGTAAGTATGGGCAGATCGGCTCCGGGATAAAGAGAAACACCCGCAATAACAGCATTTTGCAAAGCGGTGGTTTTTATAATCTCTTTTATAACGGGTAGCTTAAATGCCTGAAATCTAGTCGCAAAAGACAGCTTCTTTTTCTCACAGCAACGAACTATCGTCGGAATTAACTTGTCTCCTATGTTTATTTCCTTTAAAACCGAAGTTAAAATGACGTTTGGAAGAAACTGCTCGAGATAGTTACTCATGGGCTCAAGTTGAATCCCCAGATCCTCTGAAACATCAATCTTGTTAACAATCAGAAGAAAAGGCACCTTGCTCTCCTTGAGATGTTTTAACAAGCCGATAATCCCATCGCTCATCTTCTTTGTTGCATCTACAACTACCAAGACCAAATCCGCTTCATTTATCCTGGGAGTAAGTTTTGGCAAATCGTTTTTTGTACTGAAGTTAATAACAGAGAAGACCTCGTCTGACGCAACTCTGTTCCGAGAATCAGGAACAATTTTTTCAATTATAGATTTTTTGCCTACACCCTCTTCTCCAACAACTAAAACCAATATAGGTAAATTAGATTCTCCTTTTACCTCTTTTAATACTTTTAAAATCACTTTTGTTTTGAGAGGTATCCATTTCCTTTTTCTCATTGTCTCCTCCGTTTATTTAAATCTACGAGCATAAATGTTTAATAAAAGACCAACTCCGGCAAAGTTTATCAGCATTGAGCTCCCCCCATAACTAAAAAATGGAAGCGGTATTCCGGTTATTGGCATAATTCCCATCGTCATGCCAATATTAACCAAAACCTGAAATAACCACATTGATGAAACCCCGACGGCGACCAATGTGCCGTAAAGATTTCCTGCCGAAGCTCCTATTGCCAGACTCCTGGTTATCAAAAGAAAATATAAACCTAAAAGAAAAGAGGAGCCTAAAAAACCTAGCTCTTCGCCAACGACTGAAAACACAAAGTCTGCGTGACGCACAGGCAAAAACTTTAAACCGGTTTGGGTTCCAGAAAAAAGCCCTGTTCCAAAGAGACCTCCTGAACCTATTGCTATCTTAGATTGTAACAGATTGTAACCGGCCCCCGTGGGATCAACGTTGGGATTAATAAATACCACCAATCTATTCATTTGGTACTCTCTTAACAAGTTGAATTGAAAAATAAGAAAAATAGCTAAAATAACGACACCAAAAATTAACAGAGCGTGTTGCCATTTCAGTCCAGAAACTAATAACATCCCCAGCATTATGGCCACCAAAACCAGGGCTGTGCCCAAGTCTGGCTGGGCAATGATTAAGAACAAAGGCAGCCCCACATAAGCAAAGATAATAAACAACTTAGACAATTTGTCGATATTCCCTTTTCTGTCCGCCAAAAGCGCGGCTAAGGTTAGGATTAGAACTATCTTTGCTAGTTCGGAGGGCTGGAGATTGAAAAAACCTATCGATATCCAGCGGGTAGCCCCATATGTCGTGAACCCGACAAAAAGCACAAGTAGCAGCAAAACGGCGTTACCGATATAAAATGGAATCATATAATGTCTAAACCAGTTATAATTCAGAAGAACTATTCCAGCCGCGACCAAAATACCTAGCAAAGTAAAGATTACCTGTTTTCTTAAGTAAAAAAATGGGTCGGTTTGCGAACTGCAGGTAGCACTATAAACCGTCAGATTACCATACGCAACCAGTAAAGCTGTTATTGCGATTAAACTAAAATCTATAAACCTAACCCATTCAAAAAAATCTCGCTTTTTCACTAAATCACCTTACCTGGATTTATCCGGAACACTCAACGAACCAGTTGAGGAAATATCATATGCAGCAGCCAATATTCGTCGAGCCGCTGGAGCCGCAACGGAGCCACCGTGTCCACCTTGTTCAATTAAAACAACCACGACGTAACGCGGATTATCTAACGGTGCGTAACAAGCAAACCATGCAAAATCATCCTTGCCTTTAACCTGAGAAGTTCCCGTTTTCCCGGCTACCTCTAGAGAAAAACCTTCAAAAGCCCTCTTTGCCGTCCCATCGACAACCACTCTTCGCAAGTCTCTTTGTAATTTTTCAATAATATCTTCAGGAACGGGAATATCTAACACTTTTTCCCTATTAAACTCGTGAATTTCTTCTCCTTCAGCCGTTAAAACTTTTTTTCCCAAATGTGGCTTCCAAACTGTTCCACCATTGGCTATAGCGCTGTAAATATTTGCAATCTGAAGTTGTGAGGTCAACAAATCGCCTTGACCCATGGCTAAATTAACCGTGTCGCCGGGTACCCATGCTTGATAATCCGGATGCTCTTCATTAAATTTTTTCTTCCATGCTTTATCAGGAACCCTTCCTTTGGTCTCAGATGGTAAATCAACGCCCGTTCTTAAACCTAAATTAAACTCGTGAGCCCATTTTTGAAGTTTCTCTCCCCCTGCCTTATATAATTTATACCCGATTTCGTAAAAAACAATGTTGCAAGAGTTGCTCATTCCTGAGCTTAGATTCATTCGCCCATGCCCGGCTCTATTCCAACAATATCGAGGCCAGCTTTCTCCCATGCCGGTCCATTTACCCTCACAATCAAAAGTGCTTCTATAGGAGACCACCCCCTCCATTAAGCCCGCCAAATAAGTAACGGGTTTAAAAACTGAGCCTGGTGCATAAGAGCACATCATGGTGCGATTAATGAGAGGAAAACCCGAAGACTTATCGTTTAAGTCGGCCCATTGTTTTGAAGAAAACCCTCCGATAAAAAGCGAAGGGTCAAATGTGGGATAGCTCGCCATAGCCAGAATCTCACCCGTATTTGGATCCATCACCAACGCCGCTCCGGCATTAGCGTCCTCATGGCCATCTCTTTGAGCCACCTTAATTGCCTCCTCTAAAGATTTTTCGGTGGCTTGCTGAAGACTGCTATCGATGGTTAGCTGAAGATTATTTCCCGCAACAGACTCGTTTTCATCAAGTATCCGAACAACCTTTCCGGAAGCATCAACCTCTAACTGCTGAAAACCTTTTATACCGCGAAGAATTTCTTCATACTGTTTCTCTATCCCACTCTTTCCAATTAAATCCCCCAGCTCGTATCCGCTATCTTTATTGTGCTCAAGTTCATCTCCAGATATCTCCCCGAGATAACCTAGAACATGAGCCGCCGTGGTAGGCGCGGAGTAATTCCTAACCGATTCAACTTTTATTTCCACCCCTGAAAAATCAGCGGAGTGTTCTTTAATATAAACCGCAATATTTTCATCTATATCATATTTAACCTTTCTTGATTTCAGCGGGTCAACGGCCTTATCTTCCAACTTTTCCTTAATTTCATCGGATGTCATATCTAAAAGCTTGCCCAACCTAAACGATACATCTTCGTTCTCTACTTCTGAAGGAGTAACTGCAACAACTAAACTTGGACGATTATCGACTAAGACCTCGCCGTTTCTGTCATAAATTACTCCCCGAGAAGTGCTGAGAGAAATGGTCCTAACCCTATTACTCTCCGCCATTTTGGTATACTTTTCTCCGGCAATAATCTGAAGAGTCCAAAGACGACCCAGGAGCACGCTAAACACAATAGTAACTACGGCTCCGGCGATAGCCAATCTCTTTTGTGTTGAATCATCGAGTCTTACCATTTAATCTTCCTATCTTATAAAATTTTCCCGCTTCTTGGAAACTCGCTCTTCCTCCAAATAATAGGCACCCTTTTTTCGAGCCAATATCTTCAAAAATAACAGGTAAACAGGTACTGCCAAGAGACTATCGTAAATAGCGCTTGGAACGATTAGTCTAAAGAAAACTTCTCGCAAAGCAATGGTGTCACCCACCAAAAAAGAGAATGAAATGTAAATTATTTGAGCAACCAAAGAAGTCAAAAACACCACAACCATAGGTAAAAAAACGTTTTCGCTAACTACATTTTTCTTTGCTAAACCAGCAAAATATCCAACGATGGTCTTCGATAAAGAGCCAAGCCCCATATTTCTTATAGTCACTAAGTCTTGCAATAATCCACCCATGAATCCGGCCAATGAACCCCAAACGGGCCCCTCAATAAAAGCGTAAATTGTAATTACAATCAGGACTAAGTCGGGCTGAACTCCACCAATCTCAAAATAGGGTATAATTGTAGTTTGGGTTAAAAAAGCTATCGATATAGCTAAAAACAGTACAAAGAAAGACTGCACATTAATCACCTTCTTCAGGTGAAAAAGGAAGAATGGGCAAAGCATCGGTAATAATGAGAACTTCTTCTAGCTCTGAGAAATTTACATATGACTTTACGCGCACATCTTTATATAAACCGTAGGGAGTTTCTTTAACCTCATAAACAGTTCCGATAAATAACCCTTTTGGGAAGACTCCGCCCAATCCAGAAGTTAGGATGAGTTCATTTTTGCTTACAACAACATCCTTTGCGATGTAATTCATCACCAATTCCCCGGTTACTTGACCCTCTACAACCCCCGTTTCCCCCGAATTTATTAATTGCGCGGCAACTCCGCTTTTTCGATCGGTTATCAATTGTACTTGAGCAGCGCTAGATGACACCTTAACTATCTGCCCAACAAGACCCTCCCCAACCATAACAGGCATGTTCTTAGAAATTCCATCTTTAGACCCTTTATCAATAACCAGGATTAATTGCCAATTGCTTGAATATCTTCCTATAACCCTTGCAGGTAAAGTGGAATAATGGGTCTTTTCTTTGAAACCAACCAGTTTACGTAAGCGCTCATTTTCTTTTTCCATGGTCTGCATGGTAATAATCTGCTGTTTTAAGCTTACCACCTCGTCTTTTAATCTTTCATTTTCTGTTTTGAGGTGCCCAATGTTATTTACATATTCCCATGCATGATTAAAAGGAGACGCTACTTTTGATACACCCGATTGGAGAGATGCTAAAGTGTTCGTGGTCAAAACTTGGGATTTATGTAAGATTCCGTCATTGGCTTCCCTGAGATAAAATGTCAAAATCAACATACTTGCAAGTATTAAAATAATGAGGGTAAGCTTATTTAAACTACCCCTCCGAAATCGCAAAATGGGACACCTCTCAATTTTTTAACATGTTTATACTCATTAGCGTTGCACGCCAATGAGTATTTTTTTAAGTACACTTATTTCTTCTAGCGCTTTTCCGGACCCTATCACAACACAAGCTATGGGGTCATCCGCAAGATAAACCGGCAGCCCGGTCTCTTGTCTTAATCTTTCATCCAATCCTTTTAAAAGAGAACCGCCTCCCGCGAGAACGAGGCCCCTATCCATAACATCACTTGAAAGCTCGGGTGGTGTTCTTTCCAAAGTAATCTTTATTGCCGCAATAACAGCGTTCAGAGGCTCTTCGATGGCAACTCTTATTTCTTCGGAGGAAAGTGTGATATTTCTTGGCAAGCCAGTTAGAAGATCCCTGCCACGAACTTCCACATCTTCTTCTTCTTCGAGAGGATAAGCCGAACCTATCTCTATCTTTATCTCCTCCGCTGTCCTCTCACCAATCATCACATTGTACTCTTTCTTTACGTGAGCGATAATGGTTTCGTCAAATTCATCTCCGCCAACCCTAATTGATTCGCTACATACAATGCCACCAAGCGATATTACCGCAACCTCCGTAGTTCCTCCCCCAATATCACATATCATATTTCCGGTTGGTTCTTGAATTGGAAGACCCGAACCAATTGCTGCAGCCATCGGCTCCTCAATTAAGTATGCGGCTCTTGCTCCCGCTTGAATTGTTGCTTCGAAAACCGCTCTCTTTTCAACCTCCGTTACTCCGGATGGCACACAGACAACAACCCGTGGCTTAACAGCGAATCTTCGTTTATGCACTTTTTGAATAAAGTAACGAATCATGCTTTCCGTTACATCGAAATCCGCAATTACTCCGTCTCTCATCGGTCGAATAGCAACAATGTTGCCGGGTGTTCTACCCAACATCCTCTTTGCCTCCGCCCCTACGGCAAGAATCTTGCCCGTCTGTTTTTCAACCGAGACCACAGACGGTTCCATTAAAACGATGCCCTTGCCTTTCACATGAACAAGAGTGGTTGCGGTTCCCAAATCCACCGCCATATCTTTGCCAAAAGGACCAATCAAAAAATCTAACACAAAATCATCCTTTCTAAAAACATAAAAAACTAACTAAGATTAATAAATATTAACAAATTTTGCCAAAACAATAAACCAAAAGGTTAAATTATAATATTTAACGCCTTGTCGCAACCCCTTCTTTTAAATTAATCCTTTTTCTTTGAAGCTAGTATACTCTCCATCACCGATTATGATATGGTCCAATAATTCTATTCCTAAAATCTTACCCGATTCACTCAGCCGTTGAGTCAAAGAAATATCCTCTTCGCTTGGCGTAGGATCTCCGCTTGGATGATTATGGACAACTATCAGAGAGGCCGAACTACATTTTATCGCAATCTTATATAATTCTCGCGGATGAACAATAGAAGAGTTTAAACTCCCGGTTGAGATTTCCGCAATTTTCAAAACCCGGTTCTTGGTATTTAAGAGCACTGCCTTAAAACACTCTCTATCAAGATGTTTCATTTCCGCCATAAATAAATTGACCGCATCCCTAGGATTCGATATAAAATTCTTTTTTCCATTGAATGCGATATTTCCTCTTTTGCCAAGCTCGATAGCCGCCATGATTTGAGATGATTTGGCTCTTCCTATACCATCAATTTCAACTAACTCTTCAGGACTGGCAGATGCTAAATTGCTTAAAGTTTCAAATTTGCTCAAAACAAGTTGGCTAAGTTGTAAAGCCGTCTCCTTTTTGGTTCCCGTCCCAAGAAGAATTGCCAATAACTCGGCATCAGAGAGACCACTCGCACCATAACGAAAAAGCCTTTCGCGAGGCCTTATGTCAGGCGGCAATTTCTTCATGGTTAAACGGTAGTTAGAGGTGCTCATTGGGTCCTTTTAAATCGACAGTAGCAATACGAACTTTCGCAAGTTCGGGAATAAAAGCAACTTTTTTTACGAAAAGGTTCGCCACCATCCCATTCGCCGTGCCTGTTACAGTTGCGGATAAAATAAGGATGGGAACTTGCAAAACTATACCCCAATGCTTAATAAATAACGTCGCGGCTAAAACTAACTGAGTTAAGTTGTGGGAAACGGCTCCGGCAACACTTATGCCAACCAAACTAAATTTGCCATAAAACAACTTATAGGTTATGAGCATAACTATTGTACTCACAAGGGCCCCGCCGAAGCTAAAAACAAAAGCGGGTGTGAAGAAGACCCCGGTTATTATCGAACCCACAAGGGTGCGAGCTATCGCATTAAAAATACAATCCTTCCAAGAGAAAAATACCACCAAAATCAATGTGATGATATTTGTTAAACCTAATTTGACACCAGGAATTGGAACTGCTGGGAAATAGAGAGACTCGATAACATAAATAGCTGTTCCCGCCGCAAGAAGGAGTGCTAAGATTATCATTCTTTTGACATTATAGGAAGAATTTATCAACTAAATCACCTGTTGCATGCATCAATTTCATTTTCAACATCGTCTCCAACAATTTTGACGATAACTTGATTAGGAACACAAACTATAACATCACCCGGCCTGCTAACCCACTCTTGCATCATGCAGTTATGGTTTGGGCATGGAGAAGAAAGCATCCTTGCTTTTCCATCCGCAATCTCAATTAAACTCTCACCGAGTATCCCATCCACCGTAATTCTTCTGGACTTTTCTAAATTGAGCGAAGACCGTTCCACCTCGTGCCCACCCACAAGAATTATAACCTCCTTACCTTTTTCATTTGAACCAAATGCGTTTAGTCCTCCGATAAAGGTAAAAAGAGCCAGGAAAAGTAGGATGCAAATGAAAGTCTTATCGTAGCGGGTTAACATAATTAACCTCAAATTTAGTCACATATCTTTAGACCAATACCCAAAAATTAAGTTTACCATTACTAGCTGAATATCGACAATAAAAAACCGCAATTTAAATTCGGAATTAATTAACCGTTTTCGTGACAACTTGTTTCTTTGGGTGGACATGAGGAGATTCAAGGAGAACGGTGATACAATTCGTAGGGCACTTCTCCACACAATTTTTACAACCGGTGCATTTTTCATGGTTAATGACTGCAAGGTTATCAACTACATGAATGGCATCAAACTCGCAAACCTTCTCACATGCTTTACAACCAATACACCCTTTTTTGCATATTGAACGAACAGTTTTACCTTTATCGTGTGAGTGACAGAGAACATGAACTTCTTCATTCTCAGAAACTAAAGCAATAATTCCCCTCGGACAAATCTCAACGCAAACTCCACAACCACAACATTTTTTCCAATCAATGAGAGGTAGACCATCTTCTCCCATTATAATTGCTCCAAAAGGACATGCCGCAGCACAACTTCCAAACCCCAAACAACCGTAAGAACAGAGAGATGGACCTTTGCCTATCTGTTGGGCCATCCGGCAATCCAACTCACCATCATAAATATAACGATGAGCAACTTCATTTTTTCCTCCGCCACAACAAACAAGCGCCTTTTTAGCAACCTTTTCTTCTTTAATGTCGATGCCCATTATACCCGCAATTTGTTCTGCAATCTCCGATCCTCCCGCCACGCAAGCGGAAGACAGAGCTTCGCCTTTTGCAATTGCTTCAGCGAGACCGTCACAACCGGGATACCCACAAGCACCACAATTGGCCCCGGGAAGAAATTCTCTAATGAGCTCAACCTTTGGGTCTATTTCAACATGAAAAATCTTCGAGGCGACGGCTAAAAGAGCTCCTAAAACAAGCCCCGCGCCGCCAAGCGCTAAAACCGCTTTAATTATTATACTAGTATCCATTTTTCAATCTTTCACCCTTCAAAAATTCCTGCCAATTATAAATTCTTAAAATCCTTTACAATACTCTAAGTCACCATGTTTCCAGGTCTCTAAGTAACTATCTTATATTCCGAATAATCCCTTAAACCCCAAAAAAGCCAAAGACGATAGACCGGCCGCTATAAATGCTATGGGAAGCCCCTTAAACGAACGCGGTATCGGGGCTATTTCAATCCTCTCCCTCATAGCCGCAAACATTATAATTACCATCGAGAATCCCATCGCGATGCCAATCGTATAGACTAAAGCCTCACCCAAACCGTAGTTATATTCCAAACTAAGTTTCCAAAAACCAGGCTTAACGCTTTCAGTTGCAGCCGCTAAAACGGCACAGTTCGTCGTGATAAGTGGCAGATAGATGCCCATGGCTTTAAACAAAGCGGGGCTAACTTTTCTTATAACCATCTCAACGAATTGAACGAGTGAAGCTATGATAAGAATAAAGGCAGGTATATATAGAAAGTCTCCGACCCCGAGGGGATCCAGCAAAAAATTCCAAGCTCCCCAACAGGCCACTGATGATAAAGTCATAACAAAGATTACGGCCATGCTCATTCCAATAGATGTCTCAAATCTACTGGAGACTCCAAAAAAAGGACATAATCCGATGAATTTAATAAGCAGAATATTGTTTATTAAAAATGCGGCTAAAAATATTAAGAACAGTCGTTCCATCTATTCTCCCTTCCTTTGAAGCTTTTGCAGCAAGCCCATCAATATTCCAAATGTGAAAAAGGCGCCGGGGAAACTTTGTAATATTTGAGGCGGCTGAAAACCTCTCAAAGATATTATCGTATTCTCAAAAGCAACTATTTGACCCGTGCCGCCAAGTTCACGGATGATAGCCATTATAAAGATTACCAGCGTATAGCCAAGACCCTTACCTAATCCATCCGCAATGGAGCGGATAACTCCATGTTTATAGGCAAAAGCCTCCGCCCTTCCAAGAATCATGCAGTTGACAACGATTAAGGGAATCCATACCCCCAGAGCTTCATAGCCGGCAAGAAAAAACGCTTTCATGGTCAAATCGACAATCGTCACAAACGAGGCGATAACCACGATAAATATGGGAATCCTTATCTGATTTGGAACCATTTTGCGAATTACAGAAACTAAAATATTTGAAGCAACCATAACAAAGCTGGCGGCCACACCCATAAAGATGGCATTTTCAACCTTGCTTGAGACCGCCAAAGCAGAACAAAGCCCAATTACAAGAGTGAATAAGGGATTTTCTTCAATTATCCCAATGGTAAAATCACGCCAAATGCTTCGTTTCATTCAACATCTCCCGCAAATTCCCTATAGACCTTTGCCGCATCACTAACATCTTGAATTACAGCTCTTGAACTTATGGTAGCTCCGGAAATTGCATCTATATCGGTGTTTATTTGAATAGGATCATTTACCGTCTTTCCTATGAATTGCTCGATAAATCCCGGCTCCTCGACAACTTTAGAACCGACTCCCTTCGTCTCACCGGAGATATCTAGAACATTAACCCCTACTATCACTCCATCATCATCGATAGCAATGGTTGCTTTAACCGGCCCCCCATAACCATTGGCTCCGGTCATAATCGCAACGCCAAGTCTTTCGTCTCCTTTGTTCACATTAAAAACAGCTTCTAGTCCTTCTATAACCTCTCTGCCTTTCTCTAGTGCTTCAAGATTTTCGACTAGTTCTGCTCCCTCTGTCTGGAAAAGTTTCAACAAATCCTCATATTTCTTCACGAGTTCTTCTTTTTCACGTTTCTCAACTATCGGTTGTGTAACAGAATAAGTGGCTGCTAAAGTACCCGCTGCAATACCACAGACCAACATAAGCGTTAAAGATAGTCTCAAAAAGTAAAACACCTTTTTCACTCGGCTTTCACCAGCCCATATTTCCTCGGTTTAGTGTATTTATCTATTAAGGAAACAAAAGCATTCATAAACAAAATCGCAAACATAACTCCTTCGGGATAACCTGAGTAAAGTCTTATAAGCATGACAACCGACCCGCAACCAATACCGAAAACTACTCGCCCCGATCTGGTAATAGGAGAAGTTACAGGATCTGATGCTAAAAAGAATGCTCCAAGGAGAAGCCCTCCCCCTAAGATATTTAGTAATATATTCGTCCTTGCCAGAAAACTTAAAAAGATAACTGTACCAATAAAGCTAACCGAGATACGCCAATCTGTTACCTTTCTTACAATGAGAACCAGACCTCCCAAAATGAGCATTAAGGCGGATACTTCTCCAAGACATCCTCCACGGTTTAAAAATAGTAACGGCTTGTAAACCACTGAAAGATCGGCTACAAGTGTCCCCGCTCTTACCTGACTCAAGGCCGCAAGAGGAGTCGCAGTCGTGATTGCATCCAGCTCTCTCAGAGGAGCAAACCAACTGCTGGACATTATTTCCGGCCACGATACAAAAAGCATGGCCCTTCCCACAAGGGCAGGATTAAATATGTTATATCCTAAACCTCCAAAAAGCTGCTTTCCAAAGAATACCGCGAGGAAACCACCCACAAGAGGAATCCAGTATGGAACATTTGGCGGCAAGGTAAGTGCCAGAATCAAACCGGTCAATGCGGCGCTCCCATCTATAACCGTAATGGGCATATGTCTGTACCGAAGAATTAAGGTCTCCGTTGCAATTGCAGCAATCATGGACAAAGAAATTATTCGAATAGCACAGCCACCAAACAAATAAATATCTAAAAGCACTACGGGTAGAAGAGCCAGAAATGTCCACCCCATCAATTTTCCTATCGTTTCCCCGCTTTTTATGTGTGGTGGAGCAGAAACAATTAGCTGTGAATCCACTTACTTCCCACCCTTCCTTCGGTTGTCCGTAATTTTAGCTTTTGCGTGTCTTATGAGTTGAATGAGCGGTCTTTGGGCCGGGCAAACATAACCACAAAGTCCACACTCTATGCAATCCATCACGCTTGCCTCTTCGGCATTGTCTATCATCCCCACCTCTATATATTGACCGATGAAGTTTGGCATGATGTATATGGGACAAACCTGAACACATTTTCCACATCTTATACAAGCCCTGGGATCGGACACCGGCACCATTTCTTTTGGTAAAATAACTATTCCGGATGTTCCTTTGACAATAGGGGTGTTTAAATCAAAAAGAGCAAAACCTGTCATTGGACCACCGAAGATAATTTTTCCAGGGTTTCCTTTAAGGCCCCCACATTCTTCAATTAAATGGCTTGCAGGGGTTCCAATTTTTACCCTCAAATTCTTAGGTTCTCTTACGCCATCTCCCGCTATGGAAAGAACGCGTTCAATAAGCGGCTTACCTTTCCTTATGGCTTCTGATATAGCTATAGTCGTTCCAACATTTTGAACCAAGGCTTCTACCTCGCAAGGAATGCAACCGCTTGGGACTTCTTTACATAAAACAGCCTGTATAAGTTGTTTTTCAGCTCCTTGCGGATATTTGGCTGTCAAAGGAACTACTTTTATATTTTCCTCGGAGGAAATTAAGTCATTTATATGACGAATGGCATCAATTTTATTTGTTTCAATTGCGATGTAACCCTTCTTTGCTCCAAGTATTCGAAGGATGATTTTTAACCCATCTACTATAGCTTCAGGATTTTCAAGCATATTTCGATGGTCGCCGGCAATATATGGCTCACATTCACAACCATTGATTATGACATCACTGATTGGTTTGTCCTTTGGGGGCGTAAGTTTGACATGAGTGGGAAATGCTGCTCCTCCCAGCCCCACCAAACCAGCCGTTCGGATTACTGCACGCACTTTATCGGAATCCATCGCTTCTTCATCGGAAAGACCGTGAGAAGGTGCGACTTCTTGTTTTTCGTCAGAGGCTATAACTATACTTAGAACTTTGTCTCCCGTGTGAATCAATCTCGGTTCAATAGCCACTACCCTGCCTGAAACACTCGAATGCACAGGAGCAGAAACGTAAGAATCGGAGTCACCAATTTTTTGTCCTACTAAAACTCTCTCCTCTACTTTCACCAAGGGATTGCACGGTGCCCCTATGTGTTGTTGAAGAGGAATAATAACTTCCGCAGGCAAGGGAACCTCTTTAATCGGTTTCCTTCCAAGTTCTTTTTTCGCAGAATCATATTTATGAGGTAATGTTAATCCTTTTTTAAGGGTCTTAAGCTGACTAAAAATGCTTTGTGCCAGGGCAAATCCCTCCGTTACCGGTTCTTCTTGCCAAAGAAAAGCGAAATTTCTCTTTTAGCACTTTCTTCTGAGTCTGAACTATGAACAATGTTTTCGGAAATATCCAAAGCAAAATCTCCGCGTACAGTGCCCAGCTCAGCTTTGAGGGGATCGGTTGCCCCCATCATCTTTCTTACAACGGATATAGCATTTTTCCCATTTACAATCATAGCCACAACGGGACCTGAGGTAACATAGTCTATCAAATCGTTAAAGAAAGATTTTCCTTTGTGCTGCACGTAATGCTCTTTTGCCATCTCTTTTCCCAACACCATCAGTTTCATGGCTTCTAGAGTAAGACCTTTCTCTTCTATACGCTTTATTGTTTCACCAATTAGTTTTCGTCTTACACCGTCTGGCTTAATCATCAAAAAAGTCTTCTCCAAAACCCTCAATCCTTCCTAGAAAGTAACTCACAGTTACAAGCGATTTTACAATAGTCTAAATTCTCTATCAAGAAATTTTTATTTTATGTTAAAAAGAACTCTTACAATAAGGACAAATATTCCAATCCAAGTTCAGCGGACGATTACATGCAGGACAACTTTTTTTGAGTCTTTTCATGCAGTACGGACATATTAGAAAATCAGGTTTGATTGGCTTGTGGCATCCATAACAAGTCCGCTCTAAACTGAGAGCCTCCTCTTTGGCTATAATTTCAAGCTCCCTCTCTTGAACATCGGCCAGATATTCGGGTGGTCTCAAAATTAAATATATTATCAGCCCAAATATATTAAAGAAAAAGATTACCGCAGCCCAATATGTTCCAATAGTTCCCCTTTTTTCAGCATCACGATAAGCCCAGAAAATTGCACTTACCCACAGAATAAACAGAAAAAGGATAAAAAGTCTGGTCGACATTTTAAAAACCGGAGAACTAAAAAAACTTAATATAGATGAAAAAGAATCCAATTCTTCAAACCCCCTTTTCTAAAAGCAAACATAAGAATCAATTGGCCTAACTTAAAAAGAAAGGTCAAGATAGAAGCAGCAAACCAAAACAGTGAACATAAGTTAATTAACGTTAGCTATACTTCGATGGTTTGCTTCTTTTACCTTCAAAAAATTTTTCACGCCTTGTTGAAAAAAATTCTCTCGCTTCGGCAACTGTTGATAAAGACCCCGCTACACAAATTAAATCTGAAAGCTTCGCTCTTTTTAATGCAATTTCTAAGGCATCGGGGAGATTTTTAGCACAATTATATTCGATATTGTCAACATATTCCTTTAAAAAATTACAAGGGGCACATCTTTCGTTCTTATTTTCTGTGAGAACAACAAAAGAAGCCACGGAAGCAAGCTCGTCAATTATCCCTTTTACGTCTTTGTCTTTAAATATTGCTAATACCAGCATAAGCTCATCATAAATAAAATTATTTTTCAAGGAACGCGCCAACTCTTTTGCCGCCGCAGGATTATGAGCACCGTCTAAAATGATTAAAGGTCTTTGAGATAAAACCTCTAATCTCCCCGGACATCTAACTCTGCTCAAACCCTCTCTTGTCTTTTTGATGGAAAGAGATTTTCCTAAAAAAGTTTCGGACGCAGTCACCGCCAAGGTCGCATTCTTTAGTTGGTTTGCTCCGAGTAAATTCAAGCTAAGACCATCGTAGCGTCTGTAAATCCCATTTATTGAAAAATTATTCGTCTCCTTATCAACCAAAAAAAAGTCTTTGCCAAAAACTTTTAAATCGGTTCCCTTCTCTACACAACGCTCTTTAACTATCTCTAGAGATTCATCGGATAGTTCGCCAGCGATGGCAACTGAACCGCTTTTAATTATATGTGCCTTTTCCCACGTAATTTGAGGAATTGTATCCCCCAACCTATCAGTGTGGTCTAACTCTACGTTCGTGATAACGGAGACTTTTGGCTTGGAAATACTCGTGGCATCCCATCTGCCCCCCATGCCAACTTCTAACACAGCACACTCGACATTTTTTTCTTTAAAAAGGAGAAATGCCAAAACGGTCACGGTCTCAAAATAACTCAACTTATCGGGAAAAAATTCCTTATTGACCTCGTTTATGTAAGGCATAATCGCAGTTAGAGTAAGCGCAAAATCTTTTTTTGAAATCGACTCTCCGTCTATTTCAAATCTTTCAGTTATGGAACCTAAGTGAGGCGATGTATAAAGACCTGTCTTTATACCATGAGCAAAGAGAATGGAAGAAGCTATACACGCAGTGGAGGTTTTTCCATTTGTGCCTGTGATTTGTATTACAGAAAAGTCATTTTGCGGATTACCAATTTTCTCACAAAGAACCGCGACTCTTTCAAGTCCCGGATTAATTTCATTGTATCCTAGCGAATTTATATACTCACTTGCTTCAATAAAATTCATTTGCTTAAAGTCATTGCAGAATCTGCTCCAGTTGAGCTTTTATCTTATCTTTTCCGTCAACCAACTCAGCTTCTTTAACCCTCTCTTTTTCGACTACTTGCGCTGGGGCTTTTTCTAAAAATTCATTTTTTGACAATTTGTTTTGAATTTTTACTAAATCTTTCTCGATTTCATCTAGCTTTCTTATTAATCTACTTTTTTCCTTCTCTACACCGATTAATCCAGTCAGGGGAAGAAAGATTTCAAAACCACACACGACGGTACATGCAGATCCGGGTGGTCTTATTATATCTTGACCAATTGAAAAGTCCGAGATGTTTGCAAGCTTAGAAACACAACTAAAATTATTTCTCAGCGTGGAGTTTCTTGCTTCATCTGTTCCTTTAATACTAACTTCGATCTGTTTTGAAGGAGGTAGTGAAAACATCGATTTAATCGATCTAATCTCTATTGTCACGGCTTTAAGGAGCTCGAAATCTTCCTCCGCCTCGTTATTCACAAGAGAGTCATCTTCCTTGGGCCATGACGCAATCATTAAACTCTCTTCATTAAAGGGAAATTTTTGCCAAATTTCTTCAGTAATAAATGGCATAAAAGGATGGAGCAATCTTAAGACATTGTCCATAATGAAACAGAGAACATATTGAGCTGTTTGCTTGCTTATCCTTTTTTCATCATCCTTTTTTATATCTTTTTGATAGAGTCTGTCTTTACAAAGCTCAAGATACCAATCACAAAATTCGCTCCAGAAAAAATCATAAATTTGTTTACAGACAGAACTTAAATTAAAGGTCTCGAAATCTTCATTAACGCTCTTCAGTAACTTAGCAAACCTGGAAAGTATCCACTTGTCGACAAATTCATACTTTAAATCAACCTCTTTGGAGTATCCATCAAGATTCATAAGGATAAATCTAGATGCATTCCATATCTTGTTGGCAAAATTGCGGCTCATTTCAATCTTTTCTTCTGAAAAACGCATGTCTTGGGCCTGAGCTTGAAACATCAAACCAAACCTCGTTGCATCGGTCCCATGTTTTTCGATGAGTTCCAAGGGATCGATTCCCGTACCTAACGACTTACTCATCCTTTTACCTTCAATCGTTAAAACGGTGGGGTGAATTATAATGGTATGATAAGGCACATCATTCATAAATTTGAGACCCATCATATTCATCCTTGCAACCCACAAATAAATGATATCCCTTGCAGTACTCAAAACCGAAGTCGGATAAAAATATTTAAGCCCATCGGTCTCTTCGGGCCAACCAAGGGTAGCAAAAGGCCAGAGAGCTGAACTAAACCATGTATCCAAGACATCCGTCTCTTGCTTTAGGGCGTTGCTGTCACATTTACTACACTTTTCGGGTGTATCAATTGAAACAATGACTTCGCCACAGTTACAATACCATGCGGGAATTTGGTGCCCCCACCAGATTTGGCGAGAGATGCACCAATCTTTTATATTGTTCATCCAGTCAAAATAAACTTTCTCCCAGCGTTTAGGAATAAACTTAATCCTTCCATCTTCTACAGCTTTAATCGCAGGTTCAGCCAGCGATTTCATCTCAACAAACCACTGTTCAGATAGGTATGGCTCGACTACAGTGTGACATCTATAACAGTGGCCAACTGCATGTAGGTGGGATTCGGTTTTCTCGATTAATCGAGCCTTTTCTAAATCCATAATTATCGCCTCTCGACAACCATATCTATCCATGCCGAGATAATCCCCACCGTTTTTATTAATTTTTGCATCCGGAGTAAATATGTTTATTTGCGTCAACTTATGACGAAGCCCCATCTCAAAATCGTTGGGATCATGAGCCGGTGTAATTTTAACAGCCCCGGTACCAAAATCAGGATCTACTGCCTTGTCAACAATTACAGGTATCTCGCGGCCGACACCGGGTAGTATCAATATCCTTCCAATATACTGTTTATAACGAGGGTCATTAGGATGCACAGCAACCGCGACATCACCCAACATCGTCTCGGGCCGAGTCGTAGCAACCGTCAAATATTCATCAGAATTTTTAAATGGATATCTGATGTGCCACAAATGGCCCTTAGTATCTTTGTGCTCCACCTCAATATCAGAGAGTGCCGTTAAACAACGTGGGCACCAGTTGATAATCCTATGCCCTTTATAAATTAGGCCTTCTTCGTAAAGCTTCACAAAAACTTTCTTTACAGCATCGGAGTAACCCTCATCCATCGTAAAACGTTCTCTTTCCCAATCACAAGAACAACCAATTCGTTTTAACTGATTTACAATGGTGTTACCATACTCTTCTCTCCACTGCCAGACACGCTCAACAAATTTTTCGCGGCCGAGATCTTCCTTACTTAAGCCTTCTTTGGCCAGCTCTTTTTCGACCACATTTTGAGTAGCGATACCGGCGTGATCTGTCCCTGGAAGCCAAAGAGCACATTTTCCTTCCATTCTTTTTTTGCGAATAATAGCATCCTGTAAGGTGTTATTTAAAGCATGGCCCATATGAAGAGAGCCAGTAACATTGGGAGGAGGAATTACTATAGTAAACGGCCCTTTTTTCTTATCAATAACTGTGCTGAAATACCCTTTTTCCAACCAAAAGTTATACCATCTATTCTCAACCTCGTCTGGATCATATATTTTGGGCAATAGTTTTTGCATCATTTGATAGTTAAAACTCCTTATCTTGTCTCTTCTTCAGAAATCTTACCTTCTTTGCGTAATTTTTCATATTCTACACGGCCTTCTTTGTAGGCATCCAGTAATCTAACGGCCAACCCATCATCTCCGCGCCTTGCTTTAGGAGAATCACAGGTCTTTCCCTTTCTGCCAAGCACACAACTCTTGGTAATTTCCATATACCATCTACAATCTTTACAGCGTGATCTCATCCCAAAACTCCCCTTTTTAAGCTTAAAAACAGACAAACTTAGCAAATCTTCGTTTTCCAACCTGTAAAATATCTCCATTATCTATAGTGACATCGACATCCGCCGATTCTATAACCTTATTGTTTAATCTTACTCCACCTTGCTCAACAAGCCTCTTCGCCTCTCCGTTAGTTTTTGCAAAACCCGCGTGCTTGATAAGCCGTACAATCCATATTTGGCCATTTGTAAATAGATCAGTGGCCAGTTTGACTTCCAGTAGGTCAGAAGGTAAAGATTTCTTTTTAAAAACAGTATCAAATTCTTTTTCAGCAGCTTGAGCTATTTTGTTGTCGTAATATTGGGAAACAATTTCACGAGCAAGTCGGCGTTTAATTTCCGCCGGATGCAAGGACTTGTCCCTAAGTCCCTTTTCTATTGCTTCAATCTCTTCTTCCGGTAAAACGGTAGCCAATCTAAAGTATTTAATCATGAGCTCATCAGAGATCGACATAGTCTTCCCAAACATATCTTTAGGTTCATCTGTAAGACTAATGTGATTGCCAAGACTCTTACTCATCTTCTGAACGCCATCAATTCCTTCTAAAATTGGTAAAGTAAAAACGGCTTGCGGCTCCTGCCCGTAAATCTTTTGAAGGTTTCTCCCGGCCAGCATGTTGAATTTCTGGTCAGTGCCTCCCAGCTCTACGTCAGACTCAAGCATAACTGAATCGTATCCCTGCATTACCGGATAGAGGAATTCATGGAGTCCGATGGGAATATTTTTTTGATAACGTTTATAAAAATCATCCCGCTCCAAAAGTCTCGCAACTGTAAAATTTGCAGTCAATTCAAGAACCTCTTCAAAATTCATCTTACTAAACCATCTGCTGTTATAATCAATAATTGTAGATTTTTCATCTAAAATTTTAAACGCTTGCTTAGTATATGTTTTAGCATTCAACGCAACTTCCTTTTCAGAAAGCTGTGGTCTGGTAGCAGACTTCTGGGAAGGATCCCCGACCCGCGCTGTAAAATCACCAATCAGCAGAATTACTTTATGTCCGAGGTCCTGAAATTGCCTTAATTTTCTCAAGGGAACCGCGTGACCAATATGAAGATCGGGTGAGGTGGGATCAACCCCATATTTGATTACCAAAGACCTATTTTTATCAATCGCTCGCTTAAGTTTGGTCTTAAATTCATCCAGGGGTAAAATTTCCTCCGTGCTCTTAACCAACATCTTAAGTTGTTCCTCAAAATTGCGCATATCTTCTCACCTTTTCAATCTAAGTGCCAAAATCTTATCACAGTTTTCTTTAAGCTGTCCAACAAATAACCACTTCAATTGGCAGTGCAATTCACAAAGTATGCTATAATTTTTTTGCTTCAAATTTAAACTAGCATAATTTGAAAAGAGGGTATATGTCTTACGGTAGAAAAGTCCGCAAAACTAAAAAAAGAAAGAGCGGTCGCATACTAAAGATTTTCCTAGTCCTAGTAGTCCTGACAACACTTACCTTTTTTTCAATAGGAACTGGATTTTTAATAGGATTAGCCAAAGATCTTCCACGTCTTGAAGATCAAGCACAAGCAGCGTCAGCACAAACTTCAAAAATTTACGCTTCAGATGGAACACTCATTACAACCTTTCATGCCGAACAAAACAGGGTAATTATCCCGCTTTCGGAAATCCCTCAAAACATGAAAAACGCCATAATAGCAATAGAGGATGAAAGATTTTACCAACATAGTGGTCTCGACCCTCAGAGAATAATTGGGGCCCTCCTTACTGACATAAAAGCCGGCGGTAAGCCTGTTGAAGGAGCCAGCACAATCACACAACAGTATGTAAAAAATATTTTTTTAACCCATGAAAAAACCCTTGACAGAAAGATTAAAGAGGCAGCTCTGGCTTATCAGGTCGAGCAAAAATACAGCAAGGATAAGATACTGGAGAAATATTTAAACACAGTCTATTTTGGCTCAGGTTGTTATGGTGTAGAAACAACAGCCGAAACTTTCTTTAATAAAAAAGCAAAGGAGATGACACTCTCCGAATGCACGCTTCTCGCAGGAATAACAAACTCACCCAATAACTATTCTCCTTACACAGACCCTGAGAAAGCAAAGATAAGAAGAAGTGTAGTCATAAATAAGATGCTGGAATTAGGTTTTATAACTAAACCCGATGCTGAGGCCGCCAAAAGTGCCCCCGTAGAGGTTAAACCCATAATAGAGAAAAACGTTCGCGCACCTTACTTTGTTGAATACGTCAAGCAGTTACTGATTGAAGAGCTTGGTGAAAACGCGGTTTTTAAAGGTGGGCTACGAATTTATACAACAATAGATTTACAGAAACAGATCTATGCCGAGGAGGCGATAGCAAAAACCCTTGATAGAGAAGGCGATCCCAGCGCTTCTCTTGTTGCAGTTGAACCAAGAACGGGATACATACGAGCAATGGTGGGAGGAAAAGACTTCAACACTCAAAAATTTAACCTAGCGGTTCAAGGAAGAAGACAAGCGGGCTCTTCTTTTAAGACATTCGTTCTAGTTGCAGCAATCGAGGAAGGTATTTCCCCTAATAAAATCTATAATTCGGGTCCAACCACCATCAAGTTACCCGGAAAAGACTGGCGTGTCACAAACTATTCGGGTGGTGGTGGACCACCTATGACAGTATGGCAGGGAACAGTCAAGTCTGTAAACGGCGTATACGCAAGGTTGATGATGGATGTCGGAGCAGAAAAAGTTGTCAAAGTAGCTAAAAAGATGGGCATAACAAGCCCTCTGGAAGCAAACCCCGCCATCGCCCTCGGAGGATTAAAAACAGGAGTTTGTGCACTCGAAATGGCTTCTGCTTACGGAACTCTTGGAAACGAAGGAACTTATTGTAAACCAATTGCCATACTAAAAGTTACGGATTCCGACGGAAACCTTATTAAAGAGAACAAAACTCAAGACAAAAAAGCAATTCCTCCCGCAACCGCTTATCTTGTTACAAACATACTTCAAGATGTCATTACAAGGGGCACTGGTTACAGAGCAAAAATTGGGCGTCCGGTAGCCGGAAAAACGGGAACCGCTCAAAATTATCAAGATGCCTGGTTCGCGGGATATACTCCCGACCTTTCCACTGCAGTTTGGGTTGGACATCCAGAGGGACAAATTCCCATGAGAAATGTACATGGAATTCGAGTTACAGGCGGTTCCTTCCCCGCACAAATCTGGGCAAGATTCATGGTAAAAGCGCTGGAGGATACCCCTCGAACGGCATTTCCGGTCCCAAAATCCGGCTTGGTAAGGGTAACTATCTGCGCAGAAACAGGACTTCTTCCAACAGAATTTTGTCCCAAGTTAACGGTGGGAACTTTTGTTAAGGGAACTCAGCCAACCAAAAGATGTGAGATTCATAAGGGTATTAAAGTACCTAACGTAATTGGTTTAACTGAAGAGCAGGCAATTAGCGCTCTTCAGAATATGAAGTTCGAAGTAAATAAAACAATGGAATATAGTAACACTGTACCAATTGGTCATATAGTCAAACAGACTCCGGAGCCAGGCAAGATGGCAAAAGAAAAGACTATCGTAACAATAATAGTTAGCCTTGGCCCACCCGAGGAAGAACCACCTGAAATAGAAGAACCTGCACCAGAAGAGCCACCCGAAGAACCACATGAAGAGCCAACAAGCAGCCCTTGATTTATAGACGCCCGACTCTAATAAATCCTGAGCATTCAATGATTCCGATGCCCTCTTTTTCTAGTTTGTCTAAGAATAAATTTAATCCAAGGTTATCGCTAGCAATATGTCCAGCGATAACAACATTAATATGATACTTTTCTGCTTTTTCCCTAAGCTTGCTACCCATGTGCATTCCCACGATAGTGCCAACACCGGCATTAGCTAATTTCTCGAAAACTTCCTCAGGCCCTTCGGTCCCACCCGTCATATCCACTACTACTCTTCCGGCCCTTTTTTCTCCATCTCCAACCAGAATCGTTGGGCCCGCCCCCATCTTTGCAGCCATATTATACTCAGGAATATTTCTCAGAAAATCTATTACATCTTTTACCGTATAGGGAGAAAGTTTATCGAGTTGCTTCTGTAAAAACGAAGTAACCATGTTGTCAGCTGGGGTATGAACATTCATAAAAGGAATCTCGAGAAGCTTTGCTGCATCAACCGCCCTATTGTGGTTAACCGGCATGAGCGAGCGTTGGACTTCTTTCATTCTTTTATCGATTAAAAAATCTCCTATATTTATCGGCACACCTTCACGATGCCAAATATCAGCTTGCACTTTCATTACTCCGGGTAGCCCGGCTAACGACTTGCCTTCTGGGTGATGAGCAAATAAAAGGTCGATACTCTTCCCTCTTTCATTTAATCTATCTGCAAGCAATACTTCACCGACTTCGATGTCTACTCCGCAAAGAATGGTTCCGACATCGGTGTTCGGATTCCCTGTTAAAATGCGAGTATCTGAATACGGATTAGTCAGTTTCTCCAAATCAAAAAATTCTCTTTCATCATCTTTTAAGTTTTTATATTCCTTTTTTGATTTTTCCAAAAACCTCTTTAGCCCTTCCTTACCTCTTGGGTCAGCTTTCATTCCCTCTTTAATAGCCAATTCGTATATCTCCTGAACCTTCATCCCAACACCTCCATAAGACAAACTTTCAAATACTTACTTTGAAATACAAATAACTTTAAACATATATATTTAAAACCCTATAATACACCAACAGAAAGCGAGCTCAAATAATTAACCATCATCTCTTCGACACAAATTGATTGTCTTCGATGTAAAACCTCAAAAGTCTATCTTTCCCACCAGATATTCCTATCCTTGGAGCTGATACTATATTGGAGACCTCTTCCCCATCATCACATAGAAAAATTTCTCCTCCAGTTAAGTCCAACCCGTTGTGTGGGATGCTTATTCCAAGCGCTTGGGTTAATTTTGCCGGACCATTTGTGAGAGATTTTAATTCTTGAACTCCCCGTTTTTGAAACATAAAATTAATACCTTCAAGTGGTTTAAGGGCTCGAACCAATACCGCCCCGGGAAACCCCTCTTTCTCCGTTACAACATTAAAGAGATGGTGCATACCGTAATTAAAATAAACATAAGCATGCCCGGGTGGTCCAAACATTATCGC
Source organism: Actinomycetes bacterium (assembly GCA_030614255.1). Lineage (GTDB taxonomy): Bacteria > Actinomycetota > Aquicultoria > UBA3085 > Oleimmundimicrobiaceae > JAUSCH01. Next base: position 2,048 of record JAUWKI010000003.1, on the reverse strand, counting down.
ACTTCTAGGCGTTTTTCCCCTGGAAGCATGACTTGCGGGGTCATTATTACCAAAATAAGCCTCAGTTTCAACAATCCTTCCAGTTAAATCTCTTTCTGGCAATCGATGAACCAACACTTTGCCCAGAAGCTCCTTGGCAACTATTTTTGTATTCCTCTCATAAAAATCTTGCTTTAATACTTTCATTTTCTCCAGTTTATTTATTATCGTTGTTTACAATTTTTAAATTAAGCGAAAGAACCTAGTTGAGCTGTTAATGAAAAAACCTTCTGAGATTTTAAAAAGATGGAGTAACGACTTAGAAGCTTATTCCAAAGTAAGCCAGGTTTGCTCTTTTTCTATAATTTTTTCCGCGATTGTTATCTGTTTGTTTACGCTTTTTGTAGAGGTTCCACCAAAGCTATTTTTCCTATTTACAGAATTTTTAATACTCATGACTTCAAAAATATCCTCATCATATAGCAACGAAAATTTCTTAAAATCATCCAAACTTAAATCTGAAAGACGACATCCTTTATCAATACAGTTCACGACCATCTTGCCGACAATTTCATGAGCTTCGCGAAAGGGTATCCCTTTTGTCGCTAAGTAATCCGCAGCATCAGTCGCGTTGGTAAACCCTTCCTCAGCTGCCTCTTTCATCTTCTTTTCTTCTATTTTCATCGAGCTGAGCATGCCGGTAAAAATCTCCAAGCTGAGTTTTAGGGTGTCAATCGTATCAAATAAACCCTCTTTATCCTCCTGCAAATCTCGGTTATAGGCCATCGGAAGCGCTTTTAAGGTTGCCAATAACCCCATGAGGTGACCAAAAACTCGGCCACTTTTGCCTCGAATTAACTCCGCAACATCTGGATTCTTCTTCTGCGGCATCATGCTACTCCCCGTGGTAAAAGCATCATCTAACTCTATAAAGTTGAGTTCGGAACTAGACCAAATGATTAGCTCCTCGCAGAACTTGCTCAAATGAACCATAATTAGCGATGCCGCTGATAAAAAGTCCACTATAAAATCCCTATCACTCACACTATCTAAACTGTTTTCGCTCACGCGAGAGAAGCCAAGTTGTTTGGCAACATATTCTCGATCTATCGGGAATGTTGTTCCGGCAAGCGCTCCCGCACCCAACGTCATAATATCGGTTCGCTTATAACAATCTTTTAATCGCTCAAAATCCCTCTCCAACATGAAGAAATAAGCCATCAAATAATGTGAAAAGAGAATTGGTTGCGCATGCTGAAGATGAGTATATCCTGGAAGTATAACCTCCATATTATCTTTGGCTAATTCCATTAGTTCACACTGGAGACCCAAAATTAATTTCCCGATAAACTTAACTTCATCCTTTAGATAAAGCCGCACATCTAAAGTTACCTGGTCGTTGCGACTCCGCGCGGTGTGAAGCTTCCCCCCCACCGGGCCAATTTTATCTATTAAAGCTCGTTCAATGGCCATATGAATATCCTCATCGGCAATGTTAAAAATAAACTTACTAGATTCTATCTCACGATAAATTTCACTCAATCCGTCTTCAATTTTGACTGCTTCATCAGGAGAGATTATTTTGCATTTGCTGAGCATTTTTACATGCGCAATGCTTCCCTCTATATCATGTTTATATAGACGGCTATCAAAGGGCAATGAAGACGTAAACTCATCTACCAATTTATTTGTATTCTTTTTAAAACGACCACTCCACAACTTAGGATTCATTAATCCTCCCTATTAACTTTTAATCTGTAATTCCATACACCATACCTTATATCAATCAGTCGGTAGTCTCTTAGTGGGGAGTCGGTAGTTTGTTAGCCAGATTGCTGGTTTTACCATACTCCACACCCTATACTCTATACTCTATCTTCTCTCTGCTCTAAGCTCTATCAGTCGGGAGTTTGTTAGCCAGATTGCTGGTTTTACTATACTCCATACTCTCTCTGTCATCAGGTACTTTAAAATTAATTGAGACTAATAGTAATTTGTTGTAATTAATGGTAATTTCCACTTAATTTCTATTTAATCTCCCCAATTACCACTTAATTTCTATTTAATCT
>JAUWKI010000046.1 GCA_030614255.1 Actinomycetes bacterium | reverse complement strand
TTAAGTGGTAATTGGGGAGATTAAATAGAAATTAAGTGGAAATTACCATTAATTACAACAAATTACTATTAGTCTCAATTAATTTTAAAGTACCTGATGACAGAGAGAGTATGGAGTATGGTAAAACTAGCAATCTGGCTAACAAACTCCCGACTCCCAACTAACAGACTCCCGACTGATGGGGTGTTTACTATGAGAAATATTGTATTAATAGGTTTTATGGGCTCCGGCAAAAGCATCGTAGGTAAATTATTAGCCGATAGGCTGGGTCTTAACCTTGTGGATACAGATAAATTGATTGAGAAAAAATTTGGCAAGCGGATAAAGAAGATATTCGAAGACGAAGGCGAAGATGTTTTTCGTTCGATGGAGTCTGAAATTATTGATGAAGTTTCTGATATAGAAAATGGTGTTATTGCTTGTGGCGGAGGTGTAATTTTACATCCGAAGAATGTACAGGCCCTAAAGAAGAATGGTTTTTTGGTATATTTAAAGGCATCAGCGCCAATTTTGCTAGAGCGTCTTCGAGGAGCAGATACGCGTCCTCTCTTGAATGTAGCGAATTCCAAAGATACGGCTCTGAATCTTTTAAAAGCTCGCGAATCATTATATGAAAAGGTTGCAGACGTTATAATTGATACTAGTGATATCAACGTAGACAAAGTTGTTAAAGAAATCCAGGAGAAGTTGGATGGATAACAAATTGAATCAAAAGACGGTAAAAGTTAGTTTAGGTGGAAGAAGTTACAACATCATAATTGGCTCAAAGTTACTCGATAAACTTGGGCAAAAAATAAAACCTCTTGTTCTCTCGCGACGAGCATTTATTGTAAGTAACCCCATAGTTTTTGATTTATATGGCAATAAAGTTAGTCAGAGTTTAAAAAAAGCCGGATTTGAAGTGAATCTCTTAATGGTTCCGGATGGAGAAAAGTATAAATCGCTTGAAACTTCTTATAAGCTTTACAATCAGCTTATTGAGCATAATGCGGGACGGTTTGATGTGGTTATAGCCCTGGGAGGCGGAGTTATAGGTGACTTGACCGGCTTTGTGGCCGCAACGTATATGAGAGGCATTCCCTTTATTCAAATCCCAACTACCTTACTGGCTCAAGTTGATAGCAGTGTTGGAGGTAAGGTTGCCGTCAATCATTTTAAAGCAAAAAATTTAATCGGATGTTTTTATCAGCCAAAGCTTGTTCTTATAGATGTCGATGTTCTTCAAACTCTTCCTGAAAGGGAATTAAAGTCAGGATTAGCGGAGGTTATCAAGTGTGGATTTTTAATCGGTGAAGATTTTATATCATTTCTTGAAGAACATATAGAAGATATCTTGATGATGAATACGGAGATATTAATAGAGATAGTTCAAAGATGTTGTGAGTTTAAAGCGAGGATTGTTGAGGTAGACGAGAGAGACTTTGGGAAACGCGCGATTTTAAATTATGGTCACACCATCGGTCATGCTATTGAGGCATCTTCAGGTTACAAGAAATACCGGCATGGTGAAGCCATTGCAATGGGAATGGTTTGTGCCGCTAAGATAGCTCAAAGGCGCGGCTTGATTCCGGAAAGCATCATGAGTCAGCATGAAGATATTTTAAAAAGAGCGGGGCTCCCTATAATAGTGCCATCTTTGTTAGACACAAAAGACGTGATGAAACATCTTCTTTTAGATAAGAAAAAACGTGATGAAAATCATACTTTTGTTTTATTGAAAGGGATTGGCGAACCTATTATTGAAGGTGTTGCTAGTGACGATATTTTGGAGTCATTGAAACCTTGTCAGTAGACATGATTAGTTTAAGGAAAAAATTAAATCTAGAGTTGCTTTTGAAAATTGGGCTAGCTCATCTTTTTTTATTTATTTCTCTAAGCAACGGGGCTGGTTACTTCCCCGAATCACGGTATCTTTTCTTTGGCGGTCTGGCCATTTTATCTGGTCTATGGGTTTTTAAAAAGGGATTTTTAATTCAAAGGTTTGATCAACTTCTTTTAGTTCTTTTATTTGTGGCTGCACTTTCGATGGTAAATTTAGTGAACCTTCACGCTAGCTTGGATGCCTTACTTTTATTATCTGCTTACTTTTTTTTCTTTTGGATTGTAAGAGAAAATTTTAACTCGAAAAATGATATAAATTTGCTTCTCGGTTTGATGGTTATCACCGCAACCCTTTTGGCCATATATGGTATCTATCAGCACATGGCGGGCTTTGATGCTCTTGCGCAATATGCGGCAGAAAGGGATATTGTAATTGGAGGACAGAGCCGGGTTTTTGCTACATTTATAAGCCCCAATGCTTTGGCTGGTTATTTAGCTCTGGTCGTTCCTTTGAACATCTTTCTTTTTCTCGATGAAAAAATAGCATGGAAGAAAACTTTACTGGTTATTTCCAGCGGTGTTATGGGATGTTGCATCGTTCTAACTTATTCAAGGGGCGGATGTGTCGCGCTCTTTGTTGCGATATTAACGATGGTACTTTTAATGAGTAAAAAAAGAAAGAAACAGTTACTCTCGATTCTGGCAATTTTGGCTATTATCGTGTTTCTCGGTTGCTTTTTGGCTCAATATTTTAGCTCTCCTTCGACCGCAGCTTATGAGGGTTTTACCACGTCAAGTGGGGCTAAAACCAGTTTTGGCGGTCGTACTTTGCTTTGGAGAGGAGCACTAACCATAGCTAAGACCCACCCCTTTCTTGGAAGTGGTATTGGGACATTTAGTTCGGTCTATTCCAAATATCAGTATGGAGGTTTGTTCTCAAGACATGCCCACAATACTTATCTTGAGATTTTGGCCGAAACTGGTTTTTTGGGTTTTTTACTTTTTATCGTAATTTTATATAAGATTTTAAGACGGCAATTTGAAATTGCCACGAAAGCTAAAGATAAATATTTTAAGGATTTTGGGCTTGTTCTACTTGCGGCATCCTTAGGTTTTGTCGTTCATAATTTTGCGGATTTTGTTTGGCACATCCCAATCATCGGATTAAACTTTTGGATACTCGCCGGATTCACCTTTGCAATTAAAAAAACGAATGGCGAATACGAATTTAGCTCTTGCTCACCGGTGAGCAAGAAATTTATTACAATCAGAAAAACGGGAGCGGTCCTGATTGTGCTTTTAGGAATATTGATAATCATTGGTCCCTACAGAGCCGCACTTTTTGCCGAGAGAGCAAGCGATTTAAGCCGAAACGAAAAAAATAATGAGGCGTTGCAATTGTTAGAAGAGGCAGTTAAGCTGGATCCTTTAGATGGTCTTCATCGAACCAGGTTAGCCGATCTTTCCTTTAGCACCGGGCAAAACGATATATATTTCATTAGAGAACAAACCGAAATAGCAGTGGCCCTGGAACCGCATAACGCTTATTATCGCGCCAAATTGGCTGAATTTTATTTTGCTGAAAGAAGAGTCGAGAAAGCTCGGAAAGAATACGAAAAAGCGAAAGAGCTCTATCCGCTTAGTCCTCATTATCCTCTACAGTTGGGTCAATTCTATATGCTGACAGGAGAAACAGACAAGGCGTTAAAAGAGTTTAAATATGCTATTTCATTGGAGCCATATTATGATATCTGGTATTCCGAAAAACCACTCAAAGCAATCAGCAACGCGCATCTTCAGCTAGGAAATATCTATGCAGAGAGGAACGATTTAGATAAAGCTATAAACGAGTATGAAGAAGCATTGGGGTTGAATCCCGACCTGGCACCGGCTTATTACAATTTGGGGTATATATACCAATCCGAGGGGTTATATGGTGAGGCCATAGCTAATTATAAGAGAACCATCGAGTTGCAACCCGATTACTCCCCGGCTCATTATAGTCTGGGAATTTTATATGAAGAAATTGGCGAAATCGAGCTGGCTATTATACAATTCAAAGAGGCTTTAAAACTGGATCCAGGAAATGTGTCTTACAGGGAAAAGCTTTATGAGTTTGAGGAGGAACCTAAATGATGAAAATTTTGGTAATAAATGGGCCAAACCTTAACTTGCTTGGAAAAAGAGAGGTTGGAACATATGGTGCTGTCACTTTAGACGAGATAAACAAAAAATTAACCGCCCAAGCGAAAAAAAATGATGTTAAGCTCGAATTTTTTCAGTCAAATCATGAGGGCGAAATTGTTGAAAAAATTCAAAAAGCTTCTGGTAAATTCCAGTTTATAATAATAAACCCAGCGGCGTTTACCCATTATAGCGTTGCGATAAGAGATGCGATAGCATCCATAGATATTCCCGTGATAGAAGTTCATCTCTCAAACATATGTGCTCGTGAAGACTTTAGGGAAAAATCTATCACGGCTCCTGTATGCCTCGGTCAAATCTTCGGATTCGGTCCTATAAGTTACCAAGTTGCCTTAGAGGCAGCCATAAAACTCTTAAAAAAATAAAGTTTCGGAGGTATGTGCGATTACCAAGTTGCGCCTGCAAAAGCTAAGAAGCATGATTTCAAAAAGGGGTATTGAAGCGCTCTTAATTCTTAATCCTCAAAACATTCGTTATCTGAGTAATTTTTCTGGCTCGGTAGCGCTAATGCTCGTGACGATGAAAGATTCCCTTCTTTTAGTGGACTTTTGTTATCTTGAGCAAGCAAGACATGAGGTAAAGGGTGGGTCGGATATCAAGTTAGTTGAAAGTAATTTCTTTGATGAGCTTAGATTGACATTGGATGGATTAAATTTAAAAAGAGTGGGTTTTGAATCGGAGCATTTGACCTACGACAAATATGTGAATCTTTATGAAAATCTAAAAGATTTTAAATTGATGCCTACGCGAGGTTTTGTGGAAATTCTTCGGTCGATTAAAGACAAGGAAGAAATAGAAAAAATATCGAAAGCGGCCCATATTTCCGACCAGGTCTTTAAAGAGGTCTTCGGTCTTATAAAACCCGGTATAGCCGAGGTTGAAATTGCTACTGAAATTGAGTATCTTATGAGAAAATTTGGTGCAGAAAAAGCGTCGTTTGAGACAATTGTGGCTTCAGGTTCAAATTCAGCGATGCCTCATGCCAGACCAACCGAGAGAAAGCTTAAAAAGGGTGATTTGGTAAAGATAGATCTTGGAGCTGTATATAAAGGTTATTGTTCGGACATGACAAGGATGATTGTTTTGGGTCAGCCGGATAGAGAAAAGCAAAAAATTTACAATTTAGTTCTTTCTGCGCAGGAAGCTGCCTTGAGTGAGGCCAGAAGTGGGATTTCCTGTGGTGAGTTGGATGGTATAGCGAGAAAGATTATTGCTGATGAGGGCTACTCCGATAACTTTGGTCATAATCTTGGCCATGGAGTTGGGCTTGAAGCTCACGAGTATCCAACTCTTGGCCCAAATTGTGATGATTTGCTTAAAAATGGAATGGTTTTCACGGTTGAGCCAGGAATTTATTTTAAGGATTTTGGGGGAGTTAGAATCGAAGATTTGGTGGTTTTGCAAGATGATGGTCTGGAAGTATTAACAAAGTCGCCAAAGGAACTGATGGTGTTGTAAGGCTGATGGAATTCAGCCCCCAGCCCCCAGCTTCCAGCCTTCAGGAAGAGCAGGAACTTAAAAGTATGAAGCAAAAAAGTTAACAGTTATTGATGGCTGATGGCAGATGGCTGATGGCAGATGGCTGATGGCTGATAGCAGATAAAAGATTAAATAGAAATTAAGTGGTAATTGGGGAGATTAAATAGAAATTAAGTGGAAATTACCATTAATTACAACAAATTACTATTAGTCTCAATTAATTTTAAAGTACCTGATGACAGAGAGAGTATG
>JAUWKI010000032.1 GCA_030614255.1 Actinomycetes bacterium | reverse complement strand
TTGATATAACCAAGAGGGATGAGCGAACATACAAATAAGAGCAATGTCAACTCTCCTCGGCATTGTGAACTGTCACTTTTTGTCATTGCGCCTGCCCGCCTCTGGCAGGGGTGGGGGTGTCATTGCGAAGCGAAGCCGAAGCAATCTCAAAGCCAGTGAAGACTTGAGAGGTTTTTGTAGTTAGGGATTAGATGAGTTGTCTGGTTTTTACTGTAATTTTCCACGATTTTAACATTGCATTACTTGACTATTATTTCCTTATATGATATTTTATGTAAGGAAGTATTTAAATCGTAAGGAGGAAATGAACATGAAGGCTACTGCCGCATCTATTACTTCAAAATACCAAATCACTGTCCCCAAAGAAGTTAGAGCAGATTTGAAGATTCATAAAGGAGATAGGCTGCTCTTTATTAAAGTGGAAAGAACATGGAAGTTAAAGAAGGCTCCTTCCCGGTTTGTAGATGCTCTAAAAGAATTAGGGAAAGGTCTTAAAGGAGATGCCGACATTTATCACGAGGAATTTGAAAAAGGTTGGGGAGAAAGATAATGGAGACTTTCTGCATAGATGCAAGCGTCTTTCTCCACGTACTTCTCTCTCGCCACAGTAAAACAAGTAGGGAAAATGTTGAGGCTTCAGAGAAGGTTATTGACCTTTTGCAGGAAGAAAAGATTTTAGCGGTTGCTCCTGCCGTGGTCATGGCTGAAATTAAATGGGTAATTGGCCGAGAAAACAAAAATTTCCCGCCTAAACGGCTTAAGGAAAAATTCAGCGAAATTGATGCTTTATTTTCTCAGTTTCTTAGAAAAAACCTTGAGATTGTAAGTATTGATGCGGATCTCGCTTCGGAGGCGGCTGAACATCGACTTAAATACTACTCGAGACAAAATGATTTTTCGTACAATGATGCTTTATATTTAGCTACTGCTCTTAGGAAAAAGGCAAAATATTTAATAACAACCGACACCCATCTTCTTAAGGTTGAAGAAGTAGGTGCTCTTGAACCTATTGGTTTATTGGACTTATACTCTTAATCCTTGATAAGAGTACTTAATAGCGGTTGCACAGATTTCATCTTTCTTACCCATCTGAGAAACTGTATTGGATAAATGAAGATTTAGGTGGTGGCTTCTTGGAAAAAAACGATTATATTAAGTTGTCTTTAATTAAAATAGCTTTTGATAAAATCCTCGCAGTATTATTACTTATTCTATCTTCACCTTTGTCTTTGTTAATCTGCTTGGCGATAAAATTGGAAGGTCTTTTTATACCCGAAAATCGAGGGCCGATTTTTCACTGGGAAGAGAGGGTTACCCGGGGAGAAGTTTTTAAACTTCATAAATTCCGGATTTTTAAATCGGGTGCTAGCAAAGAAATCAGGAAAGGAAAGTGTCCGAAAGATGTTGAAAACAGACCGGAAAACTTAACAAACGTGGGTAAAGCTCTCAAAAAGATTGGTTTAGATGAGATGCCGCAGTTTTGGAATATTTTAAAAGGCGATATGAGCTTTGTCGGCCCGCGTCCCAAACCGGTTGCCGAGTATCAGGAAGAAATTGATAAAGGAATGTATCGTCGAAAAATAATTAGAGCTGGGCTCTCCGGCCCTGTTCAGGTGTTAAAAGGGACAAAACGTACTTATGAAGATGAACTGAAAGCTGACACGGATTATATCGAGAAATGCCGCGATTTATCCCCGATAGAAATCTTGCTGACCGATTTTTCTATCATAATAAAGACCATTAAAGTACTGCTTAAGAGAACCGGGGAATAGTAAGGGAGTGGCTTACAGCCCGTAGGGCAACCTAAACTTAAAAAATTGCGGACGTTGTCATTACTGTTGCAATATTTTGTCTAAAATACTATAATAGCAATGCAATATATTTAATCTGGGACTAATGGAGAAACCGATGGAAAAAGATAAACTAAAAGAATTAATAATTGAGCATAAGGAAAGATTTCTCTCTAAAACTGGGTTGATAAAAAGAGAAATTCAAAAGGATATTGAGAACTATCTAAAACACAAAGAAATAATCTTGATTACCGGGGTAAGAAGAGGCGGCAAGTCCTCTCTGATGAAGTTAATCTGCGATGATATAATCGAGAAATTTACCGTTCCTACCCCCAGCATTCTTTATTTGAACTTTGAGGATGAGAGATTTATCGACTTTACCGTAAAAGACTTTGAGCTTCTCTATGAGACATTTATAGAGATAGAAAATCCAAAAGGAAGGAAATACTTTTTTTTAGATGAAATTCAGAATATTGAAGGGTGGGAAAAGTGGGTAAACAGACTTTATGAATTTGAAGATATAAAGCTTTTTATAACTGGCTCAAATGCAACAATGCTTAGCTCTAAAATCTCCACTGCCTTGACTGGAAGAAATCGGCAGTTAGTTAACTGGCCATTTTCTTTCCAGGAGTTTCTGAATTTAAAGGGGTATAAATTAGACAAAAGAAATTTTTATCAGAGGGAAAAGAAAGTAGCAATAAAAAGGTTATTTAAACAATTTTTTGAGTTGGGAGGCTTTCCTGAAGTTTTAAAAATTAACGATCCTACCCTTTTGGAACAGTACTACAAGGATATAATTTATCGGGATGTAATAGCCAGATATTCCATAAGGAATATCAAAGAAGTTAAGGAATTGACTTTATTTTTGTCCTCAAATTTAGGGACAACCCAGAGTTATAAAAATATAAAGAATTTGATTGGGGTAAAAAGTCTTAATACGGTTAAGAATTATCTTGAGGCATTAAGAGAGGTTTTTCTGTTTTTCTCGATAGATTTGTTTGATTATTCAATTAAACGGCAGATTTATAACCCCTCTAAGATTTATTGTATTGACACAGCCCTGAGTAGCTCAATAAGTTTCAAGTTCTCCCAAAATCTGGGCCATCTCTATGAAAATCTTGTCTTTATAGAATTGAAAAGAAGAGGTAAAGATATTTTTTACTGGAAATCAAGAAAAGGAAGAGAAGTAGATTTTGTTATTAAAGAGGGTTTAAAAATAACAGAGGCAATTCAAGTCTCTCTCTCCATAGCTGATGAAAGAACAAAAAAAAGAGAAATTCAATCTTTAGTAGATGCAAAAGAAGAATTAAAAGCTGACCGCCTTATTATTCTCACTGATGATGAAGAGGGAATAGAAATTGCAGGAAACACTGAAATAAAAGTGTTACCCTTGTGGAAATGGCTACTATCGGGGGTTCAAAATGGTAGTTAAAGTAAATTCTTAACTTGACATATTTGCTAAAAGGCATATCATTATGTTCAAGTATTGAACAATAATTCAACAGGGTGGCCCGTTGAAAAATGATGAACTTTTCTTAAAAGATAATGTGGCTCTCAGAGATTTAAAAACATTGGAAGAGGTTGAAAAAAATCCCAATCTTTCCCAGCGTGCCCTTGCCAGTAGCTTAGATGTAGCTTTGGGTGTTGCTAACGCTTGTATTCACACTTTAGTAAGAAAAGGTATGATAAAAATTCGCGGGGACAACAACCGAAGCATCACCTATCATTTAACAAAAAAAGGATTACTTCACAAAAGTATGTTGGCGATGGAGTGGACAAAGAACACGATAAGCTTTTACCGGGAAGCTCGCCAGCAGGTTGTTTCGAAACTCACCAGTTTATCGAATAAGGGCATCAAAACCATTGTTCTCTATGGAGCCAATGAACTTTCCGAGATTGCTGCCATAGTTGCCTCTGAAGCAAATATAGAAATACTGGGAATTATCAACAACGATGATTCATATATTAAAAAAAGTCTGCTCGGTATACCGATAGGTGGTATGGAACTTATAAAAGATAAAAAACTCGATGCCATAGTTGTTTGCGTTGAGTCAACAGACCGTGTCTGCCGACAGGCAGGTAAAGAAATGGAAAAATTGGCCGATTATATTAAGGGAAAAGGTTTTAAGGCAAAAATTTGTAAGTTGATTGAGTAGCTTCATCTTTAAAAAGTCGAGATTTTATTTTAATAAAAATGAAGATAAAAATTTTATCTTACTACCCTATAGCGAAAGGTAAATTTTGAATACTGCTCAGAGGATTATAAAAAACACTGTATCTCTATTAACTGGAAGCGTGATTGCCGGGTTTCTTCATTTCATTGTTATTGTATATCTCGCTCGAGTTTTAGGTCCCGGAGGCTTCGGTGAGATAAGTTTCGCTATGGCCATTGTCATTTACTTTACCCTAATTGCTGATTTGGGGTTGCCTCTTCTAGGTACGCGTGAAGTGGCCAGAGAAAAGGATAAGATTAAGGATTACCTCGGCAGCATTTTAACTTTGCGTCTATTATTAGCCTTAATCGGCTTCGGCCTGCTCGTATTAATGACGTTTTTTCTGAACAAACCTGTCGAAATAAGATACCTGATAATCCTCTATGGGCTGGGACTAATTCCTTCGGCGTTGCTTCTCGACTGGGCTTTTCAGGGTATGGAGAAGATGGAATATATTGGGCTCGGTCGTATCCTATCGGGTGTGGTTTATTTAGGGTTAGTTCTGGGATTCGTAAAAACCCCTAATCAACTTCTCTTAATTCCATGTTTTCAGGTTGCCGGTAATCTTCTGGCTGCCGGACTACTTATCTCTATTTTTGTTAAGAATTTTGGCTTGCCGAAGTTCAGAGTCAATTTTGTTTTATGGAAAAAACTTATTCATCAGGCGTTGCCCATAGGCCTTTCTTTGGTTATGGTGCAGATAATTTATTATGCCGATACTGTAATGCTTGGGTTTATGCGAAGCAGTGAGGAGGTCGGATATTATAATGCTGCTTATAAAATTATCTTTGTCTTCATATTAATATTGGGGGCTTACTATAATGCTGTCTTTCCTGTAATTTCGAACTACTTCAAAACATCGCTACATTTACTCAAAAAACTTCAATCTTACACGATTAAATTAATGGTAACCGTAGTTGTGCCTTTAGCAGTAGGAGGGACTATCCTTGCCAAGCCGGTGATGAACTTTCTTTATGGCGCTGAGTATGCCAGTGGAGCGATTGCTCTTCAAATTCTAATCTGGGCTTTGGTTCTAATTTGCATAAATTCAGTTTACGCGTGGGGCTTGTGGGCTTGTGATGGGCAAAATAAATATTTACGTGTAGTTACTGTACAAGCTGTGAGCAACGTTGTACTTAACTTTATTTTAATTCCCTTTTTTGGTCTAATAGGCGCTTCTGTAGCTACAGTAATGGCAGAGCTTATTGGAGTTCCTTTTTACTACAAGGAATTTAACAAAATAGTTCAGGTTCCATTTTATAATTATATTGTCAAATCGCTACTTGCCTCTGGCGCAATGGCATTGTTTCTCTACGGGGGGTTAAATTGGCTGGATTTGAGTGTGTTTTTGCTAACACTTGGTGGAGTGCTTATTTATTTTGCGTTTCTTTATCTAATGAGGGGAATAACAAAGGAAGAAGTAAGGTTAATTCAAAGTGTAATTTTGGGAATAAAATAGGAGGGTTTTGGACATGTTTAATCAAGAAGAGTTTAAACGTAAATTGGAAAACTGGTTACAAAACAACCCGCGGTGTACTCCAAACGAAATAAAATGTAGTTACCAAGTATTGCTAGGTAAGGAAGAATATTTTCAAAATAAGTGGGTGGTCGATGATATTCTTAATTGGTATAGCGTTATGTATCACGAGAAAAAAATTGAAAGACAATGGTATCATACGATAGATTTTGGCAATGGTGAAATTACAGATGGCATATATGATCATAGGCCATTACTGAAATATTATGGATTTCCTGAAAGTCTCAAGGGGAAGAAAGTGTTGGATGTTGGATGTGCTGATGGTTTTTTCTCATTTGAATTTGAGAGAAGAGGAGCTGATAAAGTCGTAGCTTTAGATACATATAAAAGTGACTTTTTTCTTTTAGCAAAAGAAAAATTAAATTCAAAAGTAGAATATTGCTTAATGGATGTTTATAATCTCTCACCTGAAAAAGTGGGTTATTTCGATTTTGTTTTTTGCGGTACTGTATTGCCACATTTGAGTGACCCCTTTAGGGCTTTGGTGAATATTCGAAGCGTTATTAAAAAGGGAGAGTTTATTTGTGCTGCGGTTATCCATAAAAGGCTAACTGAGCACTTCCCTCTTTTTAGAAAAAGGCGATTATTTGCTTTACTGGAACCAGGACGGCCGGGGAGCGCAGATGGTAATGTGTCAACTTATTGGATACCTACAGCAGATTGTGTTGCTGAAATGATTTATAAGGCAGGATTTGATAAAGCTGTTAAGCAGGGAACCTTTACTCTAAAGGGTTATAGTAGAGCCGCAAAAAGGAAGGAAATTGCTCCCCATGTTATTGTCAAGGCTATTGTAGACTAAAGGCATTGTAAGATTTGCTTGTACAGGCAAAACCGTGCACCTTAATTAAGGATGGTTTTATTTTAATGAATTTGATGAACTTGCTTCGAAAGTTAATCGAAAATCCAGTCTTAGCTTGTTGAAAATAATGTAAGAGGGCGAGGAGATATGAAGAAAATTAAAGTGGGTGTTATTCCCGCGGCGGGTAAGGGAAATCGCATTAAAGAATTACCACTTACAAAAATTCTTCCAAAGCCGATGTTGCCGGTTTTAAACAAGCCAATTTTAGAATATGTTGTGGAGAAAATGAGAGATGTAGGTATAGAAACCATTTACATTATTGTCGGGCCGAAAAAAGAAGTCATTCAAGAGTACTTTGAAGATGGAAGTGACTTCGGTGTGAATATTAAATATATCGAGCAAGAAGAACCATTAGGTATTGCCCACGCTATAGGATTAACATCGAATTTTATTGACGAACCGTTCATGGTTATTTTGGGAGATGATTTAACGATTACAGATTCATTGCAGGATACTGTAGATACTTTTTTTTCAAAAAGAGCTGTTGCTGTTGAGAGTATTATCGAAGAAAAAAATGAAGATATTTTAAAACAAACTAATTGTGTAGTTTTGGACGAGGGCAACAAAATTCTTCAAATGGTGGAAAAACCATCTGTTCCGGTTTCAAATATTAGAGGTTGTGGAATATATGTTTTTAGTCCCATTGTCTTCAAGTACATTAAACAAACACCCACAACATTTTCTCGAAATCAGAAAGAAATAACGGTCACTATTAATACGATGGCAAAAACGGAACCTGTATATGGAGTTTATGTAAAAGGTTTAAATATCAATGTTAATACTCTCTCAAATCTTTTAACTGCTACGGATATTTTCCTAAGGGAAAAACAAAAAGGAAGACTTTGAGATGTTGTGCCTGGTACGTTGAACTAGAAGTAGATTTATAATAACAAGAAATATTTTGGAGGAATGTGTGATAAAGCTAAAATCGCTAGCCGCTAAAGTTAAACGTTTAAGATTTCTCTTGACCAATAAGGGCTTAAAATGGACGTATAACTATCTTCACCTGTGTTTTTTTTATAACACAACAAATTCATTTTTAAACAAATATCTATATCGATTCACTCCTTATCCTTCATATATAGAAATTGAGGTAACTACACGGTGCAATTTGCGATGTATTTTGTGTGAACATACTTATTGGAATGAGCCTTCTACCGACATGTCATTCAAAAATTTTAGAAAAATCGTAGACCAGTTTCCCCGATTGAAATGGATTGGGCTAACTGGAATAGGAGAAAGTTTCTTACATAAGGATTTTTTGGAAATGCTGAGTTATGTGAAATCAAAATCTACATATGTGGAGCTTTACGACACATTTTATTTTATAGAAGGCAAGGTTGCTGAAAAATTGGTGGAGCTGAAAGTGGATAGAATTTTCGTTTCTCTCGATGCTGCCACAAAGAAAACTTATGAAAAAATTAGGGTGGGGTCTGACTTTGAGAGGGTTATAAATAATGTTAAAAATTTAATTATACTCAAGGAGAGAAAAAAGATTCACTGGCCGGAAATCTGCTTCCATTTTGTTGTCCAAAAAAATAATTATTTGGAGATGCCCTTATTTATTGAGTTGGTACATTCTCTTACTCAAGGAACGAACTCGGTAGTCCAATTTTCAAGAATGTTACATTGGTTTGAGGAAGCGAAGGAAGAGTTTATCGAGGTTCCTCAAGAGATTATCCAGGAAACAGAAGACAAAGGGAAGGAATTAGGAGTCAAAGTTTGGTGGAATCTTGATGTTCCTCAGGACAAACCTCCTATTTCTCGTTGCACAGCATGGACAATGCCATTTATTTTTGCCACGGGACATGTTATTCCTTGCTGTGCCGGTAATGAAGCTAATCGCAGAGATTTTCAGAAAGAACACAGTCTAGGCAATGTGTTCAAAACTGACTTTAGAGATATTTGGACTGGGGAAAAATACAAAAAGTTTAGAAGTATGCTTCGAAAAGGCGAGATACCTATACAATGCAAAGATTGTCCCCTCTTCAATGTTGAGGAGCCAAGATGATTTTTATAAACCCGGATGCAAAAATCAATAGGGATATACCCAACATAGGTTTGGCCTATGCCGCAACGCACTATAACACTAAGGTAATTGATTTAAATACCATGCGGTATCCCAAAGATAGATTTTTAAATTACGAAGCTGATGTTGCGGGGATATCAGTTAAATCCCTTACTTACGGTGAGTCTGTAAAAATAGCTGAGTTATATAAAGCCAAATATCCGAATGCGAAAGTTAAATCTATCTCAGGGTTTTTAGATGTTCAATGCTGCTATCCTTATCTTGATTTTGAGGAAAAAATTGTTTACGACAAACCATTCTCCGATGAGTACCCGTTTCCCAACTATGAGTTATTTGATTCCTTCTCTTTATTTAAGAAAAACTGGCAGAGGAAGGTTTGGAGCTACGCCATAATGACGAGCCAGGGCTGCCCTTATCAATGTATCTATTGTATGAGTAGAAACAGAAAGTGGTTGGGGCGAAGCGCGGAGAATTGTTTTGAGGAAATAAAGATGGCTAAAATGCGATGGGGTATAAGCTCATTTGAGATTCTTGACGACTGTTTCAACATCGACAAGCAGAGGGTTATTAAATTTTGCGAGTTAATTAAGCCCTTAAAATTGGGTTGGTCTTGTGCCAACGGGATAAGAGCGGATAGGTTTGATGAGGATATGGCAAAAGCTATGTCTGAGTCGGGCTGTAAGCACATAACTTTTGGTATTGAGTCTGCTATCCCGGAAGTGTTAGAGGCCATTAAAAAGGGTGAAACCATAGAACGAATCGAAAAAGCTATTAAAATCGCCAAAAAGTATTTTCGGGGCGTGGCAGGTTTTTTCATTATCGGCTTGCCAAAATCGAGCTACGAGAGGGATTTGCACAGTCTCGAGTGGGCAAAAAAACGAGGCATAAATGCCCACTTCAGTTACTATGTGCCTATGGACAAAGCGGTTCAGTTTGATAGCTTGTTCTATGGTGAGGGCGCAAAGCCAATGTCGGATGAATATCCTAAAGAACTTCAGATGAGAATATACAAGATGACGGGGTCAATGAGACCATCTGGAAAACGAAATTTATTGAGAGAGCTGTTAGCGGGGTTTAAAAGTTAAGTGATGAAGATCTGTTTTGCGACCAACTATTTGCCTGGCTACCATAAAACATGGGGAGGCGCTGAACAAGCATCTCTTACGGCGCTGGAGCTTTTAGTAAAAGAAGGTCAACATGTTGATGTTTTGACCACCAAGCTAATTTCTAATCCTCAAGGCAACGAAGGATTTAACATATTTCCTATTCCTGTTTTAGAGGATTACTCTTTGGTTAAAAAAATTGCCAGGGGCTTCAAGAGCTGGCTTCCCTTTGATTTTGTCTCTTATGTTTCTGCTGTTAAAGCTTTAAAGAAGCTCCAGCCCAATGTCCTACATCTCCACAACTTCGATGTTTTATCATTTTCCATGATAGCAAGCGCGAGAAAGCTTAATATACCCATTGTTTTATCCATTTACGATTATTGGTACTTTTGCCCGCGAAGGACTTTGTTAAAAGCAGAGGGTGAAATATGCAGGGAGTTTCATGGTCCGTTTTGTACTGATTGTTTAGGGTTAAAGAAAAGTGATTATTTAAGGAGACAATTTTTGCGTTTTAGGAAGAGATTTTTCAATTGGTTTCTTAATAAGGTAAATGCTTTCATCGTGCTTTCAAAATCTTCAGCTGGAATTTTAGAGGAGTACGGTGTAGATAAAGAAAAAATTCATGTTGTGCGGTTGCCTTTATGGGAGGAAGTAAAACCGAGCAAACCTGACAACCTAAAGAGAAATGCGATTTTGTTTATTGGATGGCTTTATCCTCACAAAGGTCTGCATGTTTTTTTAAAAGCTATGCCACAGATATTAAAAGAGGTACCGGATGCTGAACTATATGTTATCGAGACGGGTAAAGAGAAAGTTTATGGCGAGAAGATGGAAGAATTAATAAAAGAACTTAAATTAGAGAAACATGTGAACTTGGTCGGTAAAGTTTCACACGATGAGGTTGAGAAGTTTCTGCAAAAAACCGGTGTGGTAGTAATCCCAGAACAGTGGGAAAATATGTCACCGTTAGTCTTAGCTGAGTCGATGATTTTCGGGAAGCCTGTTGTTGCCAGCCGTATTGGCGGTATTCCTGAGTTTATAGAGGATGCCCAAAGCGGATTTTTGGTTGCTCCCGGCGACTCTTATGATTTTGCTAAGAAAGTCATATGGTTATTACAGAACAAGCAAGAGGCAAGGGAGATGGGCAAGAAGGCACAAGAAACAGCTTACCGCCTTTTTAGCGAGGAGAAATTTTTTGATGATTTACTTGGTCTTTATAAGAAGCTCATATCCTAATTTATTGAGTTATACAGAGAGTTTATTTTAGAGAACAGTGATGATTTACTTTGCTAAGAATGTTAAGAGGACACCAAAAGTCTAAATTAAGGAGAGTTTAAGTGAGAATCGGAATTGATGCTTCGTCTACGATTCCTCCACGCACGGGTATAGGTAATTATACTTACAACCTCTTGCAAGCTCTTGGGAGAATCGATAAGGAAAATGAGTACATTTTATACTTTAATTATTTTCGGCCAAGTAAGATTATTCCAAAGTTTGAGCAACCCAATTTTGAAAAAGTGATAAATAGGATACCATGCAGGGTACAAAGAGTTCTCCATAACAATCTTAAGTTACCAATAGAGTTGTTTGTGGGAAAGATAGATGTATTTCATAGCCCCAATTATTTTTTACCTCCTACTCGAGGGGCAAAAGGAATTATCACTATCCATGACATTACCTTTAAGCGATTTCCAGAAACTCAAACTAGGAGCGATACCCGATATGCTAATAAGTGGGTTCCGGAGGCACTCAAAATGGCCAACGGAATAATAACTGATTCCCAAAGTGCCAAAAGGGATATCATCGAATTATTGGGTGTTCCGGAAAACAAGATAGATGTAATTTATGGAGCTGTTGACCAACGGTTTCTTCCGATAAATGATATTCAGATTCTTCAAGAGGTAAAGATGAAATATAATTTACCTGAGAAATTTTTATTGTATGTGGGAACGCTGGAGCCACGTAAAAATATTTCTGGGCTACTTCAAGCTTTTGCAATTCTAAGGCAGAATATTTCTTATAAGTTAGTTATAGCGGGTGGGAAAGGGTGGCTTTATGACGAGATATTTGAGATTGTAAGAAAGTTGAACCTAACAGAAGATGTAATCTTTGCTGGTTATGTCCCTGACGAGGATTTGCCAGCTTTTTATAATCTAGCAGATCTTTTTGTCTTTCCGTCACTTTACGAAGGATTCGGTCTTCCTCCGCTTGAAGCTATGGCCTGCGGTGTACCTGTTGTTTGTTCGAATACCTCGTCTCTTCCAGAAGTAGCGGGCGATGTTGCAATAATGGTGGATCCTTACGATGTGGAAGGACTTGCGGAAGCTATGCATAAAATCTTAGCAGATGTAACACTACAGCAAAAAATGAGGGCAAAGGGTCTTAAGAGAGCGAAGCTTTTTTCTTGGGAGGAAGCAGCGAAGAAGACATTAGCGGTTTATAGAAAAGTTACAAGTAGTTGATTTGATAATCAATTGAAGGATAGCAGTTATTTAGGGGGATTATTTTGTCATCGCAGAAAAAGCTACAAATATTGATTGATATTAGGTCGACTTTTGGTAAAAAGACAGGGATTGGTTACTATCTTGAAAACCTTCTTTCCGAGTTGATGCGAGTTGACAAAAGGAATCAATATATTCTTGCCTCGAATGATAGTCTTGATTGGCAGCTACCGGAAAACTTCACCTTGATGGTCCGGAACGCAAAAATAGTTCCTTGGCACATCTGGCTTTGGTGGAATTTTAATATTAAAAGATGCGCGGATATTCTATTTTCTCCCTCTTCGCTTATTGAACCGGCATTTGCCCTTCGTAAAACACTTCTTACGATACACGATATCTCGCCAATTAAATGTCCGCAGTTTCACACTTTAAAGAGGAGGTTTTTATTTCGCGTTCTTTTGAGAATCGCTTTAAAGAAAACCTCAATCATATTTGCTGACTCTGAATATTCGCGGCAAGAAATTGTTGAATATTTGCCTGAGGTTGCTCAAAAAGTAGTCGTTTTATACCCCGGTCTAAATTCGGAACGGACCAAAACAAAGATTTCTGCTCAACAAAGGGATAAAGTCCTGAAAAAATTTGGTATTACCGGTGATTTTATTTTTTATTTAGGAGTCATTGATCCTCGCAAGAACTTAGAAAATCTTGTTCGCGCTTTTCGTGAAATAAGTAATCGGGAAGTTCGGTTGGTTCTTGCGGGGCAAAAGGGTTGGTTTTACGAAAAAATATTTAACTTGGTTGAAGAACTTAATCTTTCGAATAGGGTTCTTTTTCTGGGTTATGTTTCGGATCAGGAGGCGGTTGTATTATACCAGTCGTGCAAGCTATTCGCATGCCCCTCTCTTTATGAAGGGTTTGGTTTTCCTGTGTTAGAGGCGATGGCTTTGGGCGCACCGGTTCTGACGTCGAATCGAACTTCGCTTACAGAAGTTGTAGATGATTGCGCTGTGTTAGTTAACCCCGAGAGCGTAACTGATATCGCGCAAAAGTTAGAAATGATGCTGAGCGACAAAAACTTGCTTGAGTCCCTCCGGCAAAAAGGACCGGTTCAAGCAAGCAAGTTTTCTTGGGAAAAAAGCGCGAGTTCTTTTATTTCTCGCATTGATGAGATAATAAATTAAAAAGTTAGATTTGCACTTTTTATAAGGAGCAAACATATATACGAATAGGTTTTGATGCCAAACCGATAGGATGGAGCGGAGTGGACGTTTAATTCAAGGAGTACTTCATTGAGACAGAACCAGTTATTTAAGAGCAAAAGATTATGCTGTTGGTCTTTTTAGGGTAATTACTGGTAATCTAAAGTTAGAAGATACGAACATTAAGTAGGGTTTGACTTTAATCGGTACTCTCATTAGGCAACAGAGCAACTCTGGTTCCGCTACTTAGAGGAAGGATTTTATTGTAGCTCAGGAGGACTTTTTAATAGTGGGCAGCGAAGATAAGAAAACCATTGTTTATATGAATAATTCTCCTTCTCCTTACTTAGCAGGAGGAGAAAAACATCTTTTGTTACTGGCAAAAGCTGCGAAAGAAAGTGGGTTTGCAGTTTATGTAATTTGTCAATCTTCCTCTGGCTTAGAAGAAACTTTGAAAGAAGTTAATATTGAAACTATACCGCTAAACCTCATGGCAAAAAATTTCATTTCTACGGTATCTCAAGTAGCAGGGAAGTTAAAGCTCGTTAAGGCGGATATCCTTCACACCCATGGGTTTTTCTGCAACATAATTGGGCGAATTGCTGGGAAGTTAGCTAAGACTCCTGTAATAGTTTCTACCGTTCATTGTGAGCCGGATTCGACACTTGCCTTTGGTGAGAATCTAAAAACTAAATTTGTTCAGATAGGAAGAGATTTTGCAGATAGGTTTACCTCTCGATACGCAGATGCAATCGTTGCTGTGGCGGAGGTGGTTAAAAAGAAGTTGATTAAAATCGGGATTCCACAAGAGAAAATTATTTTAATTAGAAATGGTATCCCTATTAGATTAATTAAGGATGCCAATATCGATTTGAAGAGTACTTCGACGTCCGAAAAAACCGTTATCGGCACGGTTGGACGTTTGGAACCGGTTAAAGGATTGGATTATTTTATAGAAGCGGCGGCATTAGTAGACTTCTCCGTTGATAGGCAAGTAAATTTTTTAATAGTTGGAGAAGGCTCGCTGAGGAAGCATCTTGAGAATAAGGCAAAAGAAATTGGCTTAAAAGATAAAATTATTTTTATGGGGTATGTGGAAGACACGGCTCCAGAAATTCGTAGAATGAATGTTTTTATTGTTCCCTCTCTAAGCGATACTACCAACTTGGCGTTAATTGAAGCATTAGCTCTTGGCAAAGCTGTTGTTGCTACAAGAACTGGGGGAATCCCAGAGGTTATTGAGGATAAGAAAACGGGGCTTTTGGTTCCACCTAAAAATGCTCAAGCCTTGGCTGATGCAATTTTATTTTTGCTTGAAAATCCAGAAGTTGGAAAAAAGTATGCCCAAGATGGCAAGAAGACCCTCGCCGATAAGTTTTCTGCTGAAAAAATGTGTGATGAACATCTTAAACTTTATAATGAGCTGATAAATCTAAAAAGATAAGTTAATCATCTTGCAGTTTGAAAGTTGTAAACTAATTCGAGCGAAATTTAACTTAGGAGGAGAAAGTGCGATACAGTCGGGTGTTATTGGTAAACCCCAATATCCCAGAGAGCTATTTGGGCTCGGTTAGGCCTTCTCCTGCGTTAGGGTATCTTGCCGAAATTTTGCAGCTAAAAGACATTGAGCATGATGTTTTGGATATGACCCTCGGCCACGACTTTGAAGATTTAATAAGAAAAGTAGAAGATTTTGAACCCGACCTTGTAGGTTTCAGTTTGTTCACCTTTAAACATAAGAATGCCTACGAACTCATAAACAGTTTAAAAAATTTACGACCAAACTTGGATATTGTTGTGGGGGGACCACACGTTTCCACTTTAAGAAACGAGGTTTTAAGGCAATGCCAAGCAATCGATTTAGGTGTTACTTTGGAGGGGGAAAACACTCTCCTTGAGCTCTGCCAGGGTTATGATTTAAGTTCGATTAAAGGATTAATCTATCGAAATGGAAATGAGATAAGTTATAACGGCGATAGGTCATTTGTTACTAACCTCGATGAGCTGCCCTTCCCCCAATATGAAAAATTTGAGTTAGATAAGTATATGCTCAAGGAAATACTTATTCTCTCGTCGAGAGGTTGCCCGCATAATTGTATCTATTGTGCCGCAAAGCTTGTATCGGGCAAACAGCTTCGTATAAGAAGCGCGGCAGATGTTGTTTCCGAAATTGAGTATTGGCACGGGAAGGGCTATCGGCGATTTAACTTCGGTGATGACAACTTCACCTTTTATTCCAATAGAGTCTATGAGTTCTGCGATGAGTTGGAGAGGCGGGGCCTAAAGGGGTTGGATCTTAGATGTGGAAATGGAGTTCGGGCTGATAAAGTTGATAAGTCACTTCTAAAGAGGATGAGAGAGGTTGGTTTTAGGTATATTGCCTTTGGTGTTGAAGGTGGCAACGATAAAATACTAAAGCAAATAAAGAAAGGGGAAAAAATAGCAACAATAAAGCAAGCAATCAAAGATGCTTGTGAATTGGGATATGATGTTACGCTGTTTTTTTTGATAGGTTCTCCTGGAGAAACATGGGCAGATTTCGAAGATTCGATTCGTATTGCGAAGGAGTTCCCGGTCTTGGATGTAAGGTTTTATAACTTAATTCCTTATCCTCACACCGAACTCTACGACTGGGTTGAGACCAACGGCTATTTTATCAGGCAGCCATCTGAATATTTAAACGACGCCTCCGTTTTTATAAATGAACCCATCTTCCAAACTCCCGAACTTTCTTTGGAAGATAGAAAGAGGGCATTGGAGAAAGCTGAGGAATTAAGAAGACGTGTTTTGCGGACGGGAATGGAAAAACGTCTTCAAAAATTCGGTATCTTGGGGAAATTGGTTGCGAGGGTTTCCAGCAGCGAATGGGGTTTGAGAGTGTTGAGGCACAATAAGACAGTAAGAAGTATTGCGGAATTTGTTAGAGGTAAGTTTTAAAAGAAAATGGGGCCGGCCCTATTGCCTCATCTAAAAATATACTCCAAATGAGTATTCGTTGCCTCATTTAAAATGTATTCGAAATCTTTGCCTTCTTTCCCTTCGGCCTGAGCGCTATCGAAAGATTGCATCCTTCTCAAC
>JAUWKI010000033.1 GCA_030614255.1 Actinomycetes bacterium | reverse complement strand
ATAGAAATTAAGTGGTAATTGGGGAGATTAAATAGAAATTAAGTGGAAATTACCATTAATTACAACAAATTACTATTAGTCTCAATTAATTTTAAAGTACCTGATGACAGAGAGAGTATGGAGTATGGTGAAACCAGCAATCTGGCCAACAAACTCCCGACTCCCCGCTACGAACTACCGACTAATGGGTAGATAGCAGATAGAATATAGAGTATGGAGTATGGAGTATGGAGTATGGTAAAACCAGCAATCTGGCCAACAAACTCCCGACTCCCCGCTACGAACTACCGACTAACCGAGGGGGGAAAGTTTGTATTTACATAAACTAGTAGTTGGCTCGCTTGGGGCAAATTGTTACATACTCGCTTCTGATAACAAAGAAGCTGTAGTGATTGACCCCGGTGGGGATGCGAAAGGTATTTTAAACTTTATAAATAAGAATGAGTTTGTTGTTAAAAAAATAATTCTTACCCACGGTCATTATGATCACGTTGCTGCTTGTGAAGAGGTTTCAAAAGCGACCAAAGCACCAATTTGTATTCATAAAGAAGATGAAATATTATTAAGGCAGCCGTCAGAAAATCTATCTTTTTATTTAGGATGTAATTTTTCAATTTCTCAGAAAGTGGAAAATATTTTTGGTGGTCAACAGCTATTAGTAGGCGATTTAAAATTGGAGATTGTTCATACTCCGGGCCATACACCCGGAAGCGTTTCCATAAAAGTTTCCGAGCTTCTATTTACGGGAGATTTGCTTTTTGCGGGTTCGGTTGGTAGAACAGATTTGTCCGGAGGTTCTTATAAAAATTTAATTGGGTCTTTGAAACGTATTTTGGTTTTTCCCGATAATACGAGGGTTCTTCCGGGGCACGGTGAAGAGACTACATTGAAAGAGGAGAAAAAAATCAATCCTTTTCTTCAAAATATATAAAGTCGTCCGGTGGACGAGGAGGTGGATGGTTGAAGATTAAGATGCCTCGCGGCACTTCTGATATTATTTTTGAAAAAGCTGCCAAGAAGCAATATATCGAGCGATTGGCAATAGACTTGTTCGAGCAGTTTGGTTATCGTCCAATCGTTACTCCTACTTTTGAGCATACGGAGCTTTTTCAACGTGGGATAGGCGAAAGTACCGATATAGTGCGAAAAGAGATGTATACTTTTGAAGATAAAGGTGGACGCAGCTTGACTCTTCGTCCCGAGGGAACGGCCCCGGTGGTAAGAGCCTATCTTGAGCATGGGCTTGCCTCTAAGTCTCTTCCGGCAAAACTTTACTATTGTGGTCAGATGTTTAGATACGAAAGGCCTCAGGCAGGCAGGTATCGTGAATTCTGGCAATTAGGAATTGAGGTGCTTGGTTCCCAAGATGCACTTGTCGATGTGGAGGTAATTCTACTTTTAATTCGTTTTCTGGAAAAAATTGGTTTAAAAGACTTGGAGTTACATTTAAATAGCATGGGGTGCCTCGTTTGTCGAAAATCCT
The DNA here is from genome assembly GCA_030614255.1 of Actinomycetes bacterium. Lineage (GTDB taxonomy): Bacteria > Actinomycetota > Aquicultoria > UBA3085 > Oleimmundimicrobiaceae > JAUSCH01. The sequence continues at coordinate 13,150 of JAUWKI010000033.1, read as the reverse complement.
TTGGGGAAGCTTTGAGAAAATATCTTAAGGATAAAATGGAGCTTCTCTGCATTGATTGCAAAAAAAGAGTGAATTCAAACCCTTTAAGAGTTTTCGATTGTAAGAATAAAAAATGTCAGACAATTATGAAAAAAGCTCCTTTAATATCGGATTTTTGGTGTGAAAGCTGTAGGGGTCATTTTGAAACCGTCAAGTCTATTCTGGACGATGTCGGTATTTCTTATATTTTAAATCCGGCGTTAGTAAGAGGATTTGATTATTATACCAAAACTACCTTTGAGGTCAGAACTCCATATCTGGGAGCTCAAAATGCTTTAGGAGGAGGCGGAAGATACGATGGCCTGGTTGAGGAACTGGGTGGCTCTCCAACCCCCGCGATAGGTTGGGCAATTGGAACGGAACGAGTAATTATGGCTACTGAAGAATTAAACATAAATCTTCCCTTAAGTTCTAATACAGATGTTTTCGTTGCCACAATTGATGGTGCCAGGGAAGAGGGTTTTAAAGTTCTTAATTTTTTACGAGAGACGGGTGTCTCGGCCGATATGGATTATGGCAACAGGAGCTTAAAAGGACAAATGAAATTGGCCAACAAATTGAGGGCATCTTACGTGATAATTTTAGGACCTGATGAGCTCAAAAAAGGAATATGTTTAATTAGAAATATGAATACGGGGGATCAATCGGAGATGCAAACTTCCAAAATATCTCGGTGGGCGAAGGGTGAATTCAAATCAGGAAAGGTAGATTTTAATGGATAAGTCGATAAAACATTCTCAACGGTCTCATGGCTGCGGTTTGCTTACCGTTGACGATATTGGCATCAAAGTGAAATTAGCCGGTTGGGTAAATCGAAGAAGAGACCACGGTAAGCTGATATTCATTGATCTCAGGGATAGGGGCGGGCTTGTTCAGGTTGTAATAAATCCGGAATGTAAGGAAGCTTTCAAAATTGCCGAGCAAGTTAGGGATGAATATGTACTGAGCGTGGAGGGAGAAGTTTCTTTGCGGCCGGAGGGCACGATTAACCCGAACCTTCCAACAGGTGAAGTTGAGGTTATCGTCAGCAGTATCTCGGTTCTTAATTCGGCCAAAACACCTCCTTTTGAAATTGTTGATGATTTAAATGTGGATGAGAATCTCAAACTTAAATACAGATATCTGGATATCAGGCGAAGGCCGATGTTGGAAAATTTAAAGATGAGACACGATGTTGTAGCAACGGTTAGAAACTTTCTAAATGACTATGATTTTATCGAGGTTGAGACGCCTTATTTGACTAAAAGTACTCCTGAAGGAGCACGTGACTATTTGGTTCCAAGCAGGGTTCATGCCGGTCATTTCTATGCTTTACCACAATCACCACAATTGTTTAAACAGATACTTATGGTCGCCGGAGTTGAGCGATATTATCAAATAGCCCGGTGTTTTAGAGACGAGGACCTAAGAGCTGATAGACAACCCGAACATACTCAGATTGATATGGAGATGTCATTTGTAACCCAAGATGACATTCTCTCGCTTGCAGAAGAAATGATGAAAGCGATTTTTACCTCGCTTGATATAAATTTAAAGATACCTTTTCAGAGATTAACATATGACGAGGCAATGGAGCGTTATGGAAGTGATAAACCGGACGTCAGATTCGATATCGAACTAATTGATCTCTCTGACCTTGTAGCAGAGTGCGGATTTAAGGTTTTTGAGAAGGTGATAGATTCTGGTGGGGTTGTGAAAGGGATTAATGCGGGTGGCTGTGGAGATTTTTCTCGGAGCCAACTTGATGAATTAACGAAATTTGTTTCAATCTACGGCGCAAAAGGTTTGGCCTGGATGCAGGTGACTGAGGAAAGAAAAATTAAGTCACCTATTGCCAAGTTCTTTAGCGATAAAAAACTGGACTCTATAGTCGATATTTTTAATGTAAAACCCGGGGATTTACTTCTGTTTGTAGCCGATAAAAGAGATATTGTGTGCGAGGCGCTTGGCCAATTAAGACTCCGTCTTGCTAAAGAACTCAATCTCATAGATAAGAACGAGTATAAGTTTTTATGGGTTGTAGATTTTCCGATGTTCGAATACGACGAGGAGGGAAAGAGGTATAAGGCTCATCATCACCCGTTCACTTCTCCTACTGAAGAGTCGATATCTCTCTTGGACAAAGAACCGCTATCCATTAGGGCCTGGGCCTACGATTTGGTTTTAAACGGTGTGGAAGTGGGCGGTGGAAGTATAAGAATACATAGCCAGGATTTACAGAAGAAGATATTCAGCTTACTGGGATTATCTGCTGAAGAGATAGATGAAAAGTTTGGTTTTTTGATGGAGGCGTTTCAATACGGGGCCCCTCCCCATGGAGGAATTGCCTTTGGACTGGATAGATTAGTTATGCTTTTAGCAGGCAAAGAGACTATTCGAGATGTCATCGCCTTTCCAAAAACCCAGACCGCAACTTGTCCTTTAACGGGTGCGCCCGACAAGGTTTCAAGCAAACAACTGAAGGATTTAAATATTAGATTAAAATAAGAAGAGCACGTAAGCTCTGTTTTATTGATATCTATACTTTGTTGTTTATGTTATATTATGATTAAATAAGGTTCTGCGATGCTTGTGATTTGACGATTAAATGATCCAACACTTTAACATCGGGAGCCCGGGTTTGGAAGTAGAGCAAATGCCTTAATTTTGAGGACTTGTGAAGCTCCCAGCAGGGCACCCACCTATTTGAGCGTTCGGGTTCAAGTAGTAGTCATTTCACGACAAAGCGGAACCTTTACTATAAGAAGACTTTATCGAAGACTAATGGCAACCTGTTGAATCAATAATGAAAATGAACTTGTTTGAAAGTGAAATCCAGTCAAAATTATCCAAATCAGCTCCCTTGGCCAGTCGCATGAGACCACGGACCATCGAGGAGTTTATTGGTCAAGACAAAATTGTAGGAGAGGGCAAGGCCCTAAGGCGGGCTATTGCGGAGGATAAACTCTGTTCTCTTATTTTTTGGGGGCCTCCCGGGACGGGCAAAACTACTCTAGCCCGAATAATTGCTAATGTAAGCAAATTTTACTTCGTTCAGATTAGCGCGGTGACATCCAATGTTGCAGAGATAAGAAAAGTTCTAGCTCAAGCTAGAGATAGACTTGCAACGGAAAACCGAAAGACGATTCTCTTTATAGATGAAATTCACAGGTTCAATAAATCTCAGCAAGATGCATTATTGCCTGCTGTTGAGGAAGGCCTCATTATTTTAATCGGGGCGACAACAGAAAATCCGTATTTTGAAGTAAACCCGCCTCTTCTTTCTCGTTCTTGGTTGTTTCAATTTGAATCTTTGTCCGAAGAAGACTTATTGAAGATTATTACAAAATCATTGGATGACGAGAGGGGCTTGGGTGGTGAGAGAATTGAAATAACTGAAGAAGTGTTGAAACAAGTAGCGAATGTTGCCAATGGGGATGCTCGCACAGCTCTTAATATATTAGAAACAGCTGTAATGACAACTCCGCTTGATGAAATGAAAACAAGGAAGATTACCGGGGATATTATTGAAGATGTTTCTCAGAAACGAAAGATAGTTTACGGGAAAAAAGGCGATACTCATTACGATACAATCTCTGCGTTTATAAAGAGCATGAGGGGTTCTGACCCCGATGCAGCACTTTATTGGTTGGCAAAAATGCTCTACGCGGGAGAGGATCCTAAATTTATAGCGAGAAGAATGATTATTGCTGCTTCAGAAGATATAGGACTTGCTAACTCAAGAGCACTCGAAGTAGCAGTTGCTGCTGCCAGGGCAGTTGAATTCGTTGGGTTGCCGGAAGCGCGTTTGAACTTGGCTCACGCGGTTCTCTACCTTTCATTGTCGCCAAAAAGCAATTCTGTCATAACCGGTATAGATAATGCGCTTAAAGATGTGGAAGGCAAGATGACTTATTCCGTTCCGAAGCACTTAAAGGACAGTCACTATTCGGGTGCCAAAAAACTAGGTCATGGAGATGATTACAAGTATCCTCATAGTTTCCCCGGAAATTATGTAGAACAAGATTATTTACCGAAAGAATTGAGGGGCATTAAGTATTATCATCCCTCGGGTTCAGGACAGGAGAAGAAGATACGTGAGGCATTAGATAAAAGGAAGAAGGGTAAAGGGTAAAGCAGTAAAGGATTAAATGAAAAACGGAGAATGAAAAGTGAAAAACTATAATGTAAAACGAAAAATGCTTTAAAAACTTTTCATTTTTATATTTTATTTCTTAATTTAAACAAACTACCAACTCCCAACTAATAACTCCCGACTCACAAGGGGTGATTTTTTGAAGAAAGAGAGAGTAGCCGTTGCTATGAGTGGCGGTATTGATAGTTCTGTTGCGGCTGCGTTATTGCTCGATGAGGGATATGACGTTTTTGGCGTTACGGCAATATTATTTTCGGACCTGGAGCACTTAAAGAACGCTAAACGCGTCTGTGATTGTTTGGATATTCCCCATTATGTAATCGATTACACCTCAGTTTTTAAAGATAAAGTAATTGAACCATTCTGTAATGAGTATTTGGCCGGGAGAACACCCAACCCCTGTGTTGTTTGTAATAAACAGATAAAAATGGGTGTTTTACTTAACCGGGCTGTTTCAGCGGGGGCAGATTATCTTGCTACCGGACATTACGTTAGGGTTTCATATGATTCAAAAACTGAACATTTTTCTCTTTACAAAGGGAAAGATAGGTCAAAAGACCAATCATATTTACTCTGGTCTCTCAGTCAAGCTCAGCTAAGTCGTTTAAAGATGCCTTTGGGAAGTCTTCTCAAGAGGCAGGTTTACGAAATTGTCAAAGAAAAAGGATTTTTTGAGTTTGAATCTGAAAGCCAGGAAATTTGTTTTGTTCCCGATGATGATTATAGGGGTTTCTTACAGGAGAGATTTAAAGAGTTTATCTTTCCGGGTGACATTGTTGACAAGAAAGGCAAGGTTTTAGGAAAACATAAGGGCCTGCCCTTTTATACCATTGGGCAGAGGAAGGGCCTGGGTATATCCAGCAAGAACCCTTTATATGTTTTAGATTTAGTCAGTGAAGAAAACGTTGTGGTTGTTGGAGAAGAAAATGATTTATATAAATCAAGTTTAAGTGCTTCAAACTTGAACTTTATTCCCTTTGAAATCTTGGATAGAGAGATGATAGTCAAAGCTCAGGTTAGGTATAACATGGTACCTTCGCCTGCAAAGGTTTCTCCTTGTGGCAAAGATAAAGTTATTGTGAAATTTACTAACAAACAAAGAGCCATTGCTCCAGGCCAGTCTGTTGTTTTTTATAAAGGAAGCGAGGTTTTGGGTGGCGGGGTAATTGATTCCGCAAGCTAGAATTTGATTTTGCTATATGATAAAATTTGGTTAAATTTTTACGGAGGAAAAATGAACTGGTTAAATTTTTTATATTTTGTTTTGTCGGTAGCGGTAATTGTGATTACGATTGGCGTAACTGTATTTTTTATTCGGCTCTCGAAAACATTGAATAATGCAAATAAACTAATGGAAGACGTACGTAAAGAGGTTATTCCCATTGTGACCAACTTGCAAGTTACGGTCGATAAGATGAATGAAGGTCTATTTGTGGTCGACGATGTGGCAAAGTCAATTCAGGGCATTAGTAGTAAGTTTAATTTAGTTGTTAGTGTGTTGCAGGATGTAGTATCGTCACCACTAATAAAATTAGCTGGTATGTCCGCCGGAGCAAAGAAAGTTGTTAATACCTTGATTAGAAGGGAAAATAGATGATTTATGGAAAAAAAAGCTCTGGTTCGTTTCTAAAATTTGGATTAGGGGTTTTTACGGGATTCGGGTTTGTTCTGCTGCTTAGCCCTACCGCAAGAAAGATTTGCCAGGAAAAGATATCTGAAGCGATTGATTTTGCCACGCCATATACACAAAAGTATTGGCTTCGGTTGATGGATGCGGTTGAAGAGGGAATGGTAGCTGTCGTAAAAAAAGAGGAAGAGCTTGAAGAAAAATTTCAATCCGCGGGACAAAAATTACTTGAACAAGAAGAAACTCCTGATTACATAGTATAAGGTTGCAACTCAACTCGTAATAAAACTTTCCATCTTATTTTTTAAGGGGAACTATTGAAAGAAGGAACTGAAAGCGTCGTCGATAAGTATAAAAAATTAGGTATTATAACATGGTCGATTATCGGCTTGGTTTTGGTTATCTCAGTCGCGGTTTTTCTCTTATTTAAAATTAAAATAGTTTTATCCCTTTTTTTATATGCGCTTGTAATTGTATATGTTCTTCGACCGGTTGTTGACTATTTTGAAAAAAAGGGGATTTCGAGAATTCTCGCCATTATCTTATCGTACCTTCTTTTATTTCTTATTATTTTACTAGCTTCAACTTATTTTATTCCACTAGTTATTGCTCAAGTCAAAAGCTTGATTAACAACATACCCGTTTATTCCGACTCTATCCAGCGGTTATTTGAAAATTACCAAGGTCAATTTGAAACTTTACGTTTCACACCCTCGATAATCGATTTTATTGAAAACTTGTTAACCCGGATTACCGATGCAGTGGTTAAAATGATATCTCATCTACCAACGTATACGGTCAATGTCTTTTCATTTGTGGTAAACGTCATTGTCACTCCACTTTTTGCTCTCGTTATCTCATTCTATATATTGAAGGATTTAAAACAGATAAAAGAGACGTTTATTAATTTGATTCCAACAAAATATAGAGATGAAACAAGATTAGTCATACGGAAAGTTGATGGTATTTTAAGAGGTTTTTTAAAAGGGCAATTTTTAGTGATTTTAGTCGTCGGCGCTTTAAGTTGGTTAGCTTTACTCTTATTGGGTGTGGAATACGCTTTTGCGCTTGCCGTAATAATTGGTTTATTGGATATTGTTCCCTATTTTGGCCCAATTTTGGGAGGGGCAATCGCGGTTATCGTGGCATTATTTAAATCACCGGTTACCGCTTTCTGGGTGGTTATCGCGATGATGATTATTCAGCAGATTGAAAGCCTTTTTATAGCCCCTAATCTTATGAGTAAACGGGTAAACTTGCATCCTTTGGCTGTTATATTTGCGATATTGGTGGGCGGAACCTTGTTTGGTATCTCCGGTATAATCTTAGCAATACCTGTTGCCGCTGTTACTAAGGGTATATTCTATTACTACTTAGAGAAGCGCGAACCTCAAAGCACGGAATTGTGAGACGGCAATATAGCAATGCTAGTCTGGAGTGGTCAAAGTAGATGAAGAGTTCTGAAATTAGAAAGAAGTTCCTCTCTTTTTTTGAAAAAAAAGGGCATGTTGTTTTACCAAGCTCTTCCTTGGTTCCCGATGACCCCACACTCTTATTAACTACGGCCGGGATGGTGCAATTTAAACCAATTTTTCAAGGAGATATTAAACCGACTAGTTCTCGCGTTGCTACCATTCAAAAGTGTGCTCGCACAACCGATATTGAGAAAGTTGGACACACGGCAAGACATCTAACTTTCTTTGAGATGTTGGGTAATTTTTCCTTTGGAGATTACTACAAAAAAGAGGTAATTCCTTGGGCCTGGGACTTTTTAACAAAAGACTTAGGGCTTGATAAGTCAAAACTTTGGGTATCTGTCTTCAAAGACGATGATGATGCTTTCAATATCTGGCATAAAGATGTTGGAGTTCCCGGAGAACGGATTGTGAGATTGGACGAGGATGATAATTTCTGGTCAGCGGGGCCTACGGGTCCATGTGGTCCATGCTCAGAGATCTTATATGACCTTGGTAAAGAGAGAGGTTGTGGGAGATCAAGTTGTTCAGTTGGATGTGATTGCGATAGATTTCTTGAGGTCTGGAACTTGGTTTTTATGCAGTACCACAGAGATGAAGACGGCGTTCTTACTTCTTTACCTAAGAAAAATGTTGATACGGGTCTTGGTTTGGAGCGTGCGGCATCGATTCTTCAGAATGTGCCAACCAATTTCGAAACCGATCTTATAAAACCAATTATTGATAAGGGGGCTGAAATTGCCGGAGTTATCTATGGAGAAAACGATTCAATCGATACTTCGCTAAAGATAATTGCAGATCATGGACGCGCAATGGTCTTTCTAGTGGGTGATGGTGTTTTGCCTTCAAACGAGGGCAGAGGATATGTTCTTCGTCGGCTTATTAGAAGAGTGGTTCGCCACGGACGCATGCTTGGAATTGATGGCGGATTTTTAGAAGATATTGCTACCGTTATTGTAAATATTATGAAAGATACATATGTGGAACTTAAAGAAAACAGCGATTATATATATCGCATTTTGACCAGTGAGGAAGAGAGATTTTCGGCTACCTTAAAACAGGGTTTGAATATTTTAGATTCCATTATTGAAAGAGAAAAGAAGAGAGGGAGTTCATCTATCGGAGGAGACTTGGTATTTCAGCTTCATGATACCTATGGTTTTCCCCTGGAATTAACTCGCGAAATCGCGGAGGAAAATGGTTTTAAAATAGATAACAAGGGTTTTGAGAAATTAATGAAGGAGCAGAAGAAGAAAGCGAGAGCCGCACGCGGTGATGCACTTTTTGAGGTTGCCGAGGAAGTTTATATCGAAGTTTTTGATAAGTTTGGGAAAAACAAGTTTGTTGGTTATCAAAAGAATTCTGTAGAAGCAATAATACAATCTATCGTAAAAGGAAAGGTGGTTGTGCCTCGTGCCCAGAAAGGAGATAAGATTGAGATAACCCTCAATCAGACACCTTTTTATGCTGAAAGAGGTGGTCAAATTGGAGACGAAGGCTTAATTGAAACCTCAACCGGCAAAGTCAAGATAGCCAATACTTTCATGCCGATTCCTGATATGTATATTCACAAAGGAGTGGTTAAAGAAGGATTTATGGAGGTTTCTCAAGAAGCTGAAGCAAACGTCGATATAGAAAAACGAAGCGCTGTGTGTAAGAATCATACAGCTACACATATTCTTCATTGGGCTCTCCGAAAAACTTTAGGAAATCATGTAAAGCAAGCCGGCTCTTTTGTTGGCGAGGATAGATTAAGATTCGATTTTACGCATTTTGAGTCGATAGGTTCCGATGTCCTTAGGAAAGTTGAAAGATTGGTCAACGAGAAAATCTTGGAGAATCAACTTGTGAAAGCATATGTGACATCTATCGACTATGCGCGTGAGCAAGGAGTTACCGCTTTGTTTGGAGAAAAATATGGTAAATTCGTCCGCGTTTTAGAGGTGGGTGAGTTCAGCAAGGAATTATGTGGTGGCACCCACGTTACCCGAACAGGCGATATTGGATTTTTTAAAATCATTAACGAGGGGAGCATTGCGGCCAACACACGGAGAATCGAGGCACTGACCTCTCGTGAAGCATTAGATTATTTAGAAAGAGAAGAGGAGCAATTAAAGGAAGTTTCCAGTTTACTCAAGGTCGGAAAGTTCGATGTTGCCAAAAGAGTAGAAAATCTCTTGGGTTCGGTTAAAAACAACGAGAAAAAGATTAAAGATTTACAAATTAAACTGGCCGGATATGAAGTTAAAGATTTAATCTCTTCGGCCCGTCAAATAGGTGATTATAAGGTTATCGTCGAAATGGTAAGTATAAAGGACATGGGTAGTTTAAGGTCTTTTGTCGACATTTTAAAAGGTGAGCTTGGAGAAGGAATCATTGTGTTGGGCGCATCATCGGGAGATAAGGTTCTGCTTATTTCTGCCGTATCTCCTAGGTTGGTTAAGTCTGGATTTAACGCGGGCAACATTCTTAAGGAAATTGCGCCCATAGTAGGCGGTGGAGGCGGGGGCAGACCTGAAATGGCCCAGGCCGGGGGAAAGAATCCTGAAAAGATTGAGCAGGCTCTTAAAAGGGCTTTAGAGTACATCCAAAAAGAAAGCAATATGGACACCATTAGCGAGTAGATTGTATCGAGATGAGGACTCTTAATATATGAGAATGATTAGTTTAGATATTGGTTCGAAGCGTATTGGAGTTGCTGTTTCAGATGCTCTCTGTATTATCGCTCAACCTTTGACCACGATTTTACGGAGTACTTTTGAGGACGAGATTGAGACCGTAAAAAAATATGTGGAAGACTATGATGTTGATAAAATAGTCGTCGGTGTTCCATACAGTTTAAATGGAGCAATTGGTCCTCAAGGGAAATTAACGCTGGATTATATCGAAAAACTCCGCGATGGACTACAAGCTCCAATTGTAGAATGGGATGAGAGATTCACGACAAGTATAGCGGAAAAGGCTCTTAAATCAGCCAATCTAAGTCGAGCTAAGAGAAAGAAAATGATCGATAAAGTTTCAGCTACACTTATCTTACAAAGCTATTTGGAGTATCTGTCTGGGAAAGGATGAAGGGACCTGACAAGCCGAAGGGAACAGAAATGTCTCCAGGGAAAAAAGAGAGAAAAAATAATACTTTTGTTGATTTTAATTTTTTCGGCCTCCCTGCTTTTTTTTGTTGGGTATAAGGGCTATGTTGCTCTAAGAGATTCTTATCTATTCTCATCAGATAGTACATCTTCAACAGAGCAGTTCGTTTCGGTTGAGATCCCCTCGGGTTCCGGGATTGACGATATTGGTAGAACTTTGGCTCAAAGAAAAGTTATTTCAAGCGCCTCTTGGTTCAATTTATATGCAAGATTTAGCGGGTTGGGCAGTCGGTTTAAACCCGGAGAGTATAACCTAAGAGAGGGTATGTCTTATTGGGAAGTTATAAAAGTTCTTAATGAAGGTCCGCCCAGGAAGAAGTCTTATAAGATAATTGTTCCAGAAGGATTTACAATAGAACAAATTGCCGAAAGATTAGATAAAAAGACACCAGTTGATATCGAAGAGTTTAAGAGGTTATCTTCGAGTGATGAAGGACTTGAAATAGCAGATTATGACTTTCTTAAGGAAATCCCAATAAAATCTTTAGAGGGATACCTTTTTCCTAAGACCTATAATTTCTCAGAAGACGAGACTGCCGAGAACATTTTGAAAGTAATGCTTTCTCAGTTCAATGAGGATGTAGGTAAGTTAGATTTTGGTACGGCCAATGAGAATGGTCTGTCTTTGCACGAGATTATAATCATCGCTTCCTTGATTGAGAAGGAAGTAAAAGTTCCCAAAGAAAGAGAATTGGTCTCGGCCGTTATATATAATCGTCTTGAAAAGAATATGCCTCTGCAGATCTGTGCCACCGTTCAGTATGTGTTGCTGGAGCGGAAAGCCAATCTTTCGAACGAAGACTTGAAAGTCGACTCTCCCTACAATACGTATCTCTATCCCGGTCTCCCTCCGGGGCCCATTTGTAATCCGGGTTCTGCTTCAATAGAGGCCGCTCTTAATCCCGCTTCGGTAGATTATTTGTACTATGTGTTGACCAATTCTGATGGACATCATACATTTACAAGTTCATACGATGAATTTTTAGAAGCTAAAAATGGGCAGTGAATCAAAAGATGAACGTTAAAAAGATTAAATATCCTGAACTTCTTGCACCAGCGGGAAATCTCGAAAAACTCCGATTTGCAATTTTTTACGGAGCCGATGCTGTCTACATCGGAGGTAAAAAATTTAGTCTTCGCAAATCGGCAAGCAATTTCGATATCTCAGAAATCAAGGAGGGTGTTAACTTTGCCCACGATAACGGTGTCAAAGTTTATGTGACCGTTAATATCTTTGCTCGTAACGAAGACTTCTGTGAACTGGAAGACTACTTATTAGACTTATCTAACGCTGGTGTTGACGCAATAATCGTGGCCGACAATGGGATTTTTTCTGTGGCCAAAAGAGTAATTCCCAAGATTCCAATCCACATAAGCACCCAGGCAAACGTGATGAATATTGCCAGTACAAAATTTTGGAAGGAGATGGGAGCAAGGAGGGTTACTTTAGCCAGGGAGATATCATCTTTTGAAATTAAGGAGATTGCTCAAAGTGTCGATATAGAAACTGAGGTATTTGTTCATGGGGCTATGTGTATAGCATATTCAGGGCGTTGTCTTATGAGTAAGTATCTGGTAAACAGAGATGCTAATAAGGGTGATTGTGCGCATAGTTGTCGATGGAAATATTTCTTAATGGAGGAAAAAAGACCAGGAGAATATCATCCCATTGATGAAGATGAAAGGGGAACATACTTTTTTAACTCGAAGGATCTATGTCTTGCAAATCATGTTCCCGAATTAATTTCGAGCGGAGTTAATAGTTTTAAGATAGAAGGCAGGATGAAGAGTCTTCATTATATAGCTACCGTTACCAATGTTTACAGACAAATAATAGATGAATATTGCAAAAGTCCCGAAGATTTTATTTTTCGAGAAGAATGGATAAATGAGCTTGAAAAAGTAAGCCACCGGTCTTATACGTCGGGGTTTTTTACTCAAAGAGAAGGTTGTGCCCACCAGGCGGAAAATGAAGCAACTGATTCGACAGGTTATAAGCGGACTTATGATTTTGTAGGAATTATAATGGATTACAAGGGAGAAGAGGGTGTTATTAGAGTAAATGTTAAAAACCGTATTTCTGTCGGGGATGAGATTGAAATTCTTAGTCCGGAAGAAGTATCTAATTTTAGACTTCCCCCCATGTTCGATGCTAAAAGCGGAGAAGAACTAAGTATAGCGCATCCCAACTATATTGTTGATATTCCTGTTAAAATGAAGATAGTGAAGAATTCGATTTTAAGAAGAAGGATTGATGGGTAAATAAAGGGTGATGGGTACAGAAGAAATGAAGAATAGAGAATGAAGAATGAAAAATGACCTGCCTGCCCTGCCTGACGGTAGACACGGCATTTTTATTTATTATTTTAAAATAGCTGATGGCTGATGGCTGATGGCAGATGGCTAATAGCTGATGGCTAATAGCTGATGGCTGATAAAAGATTAAATAGAAATTAAGTGGTAATTGGGGAGATTAAATAGAAATTAAGTGGTAATTGGGGATAATAAATAGAAAATAAGTGGTAATTGGCGAGATTAAATATAAAATAAGTTGTATTTGCGTATATTAAATATAAATTAAGTGGTAATTGGGGAGATTAAATAGAAATTAAGTGGTAATTACCATTAATTACAACAAATTACTATTAGTCTCAATTAATTTTAAAGTACCTGATGGCAAATAGAGTATGGAGTATAGTAAAACCAGCAATCTGGCTAACAAACT
>JAUWKI010000012.1 GCA_030614255.1 Actinomycetes bacterium | reverse complement strand
GCTCTTAAAGTTAAAGGAGAAACACCTCTTATTTTAGATCGCTCGGAGGCATATATCGGTGTCCTTATAGACGACTTGGTTACCAAAGAGCTCAGCGAGCCTTATAGGATGTATACCTCAAGGGCTGAACACAGACTGATTTTGCGCTCAGACAACGCGGACCTACGACTTTCTCAAATAGGCCACAAGCTTGGATTAATCTCTGACGAGAGGATGAGAAGGGTGAGTGCGAAGCGGGAAGCAATACAGAAAGAGTTAGAAGGCACGAAAAAAACAATGGTCTTTCCCGAAAAAAGCACCAACGAGGCCCTGACTAAAATTGGTAGCAGTCCGATTAAAAACCCGGTTTCTTTGGCCAATCTTCTGCGTCGTCCCGAAGTGAGCTACCATCATCTTGAAAAACTTTGTCCGGAGGCATTTGCCAGATGGCGCTCAGACGATGTGGTGTGGGATGAGGTTCGAAGACACGTAGAGATGGAGGTAAAGTATGAGGGCTATGTTCGGCGGCAAATGGAGCAAGTCGAGAGGCATAGACGAGCCGAGAAGAGAATTATTTCTGACGATATAGACTATCATGAAATGTCAGGACTCTCTTTTCGAGCTCGAGAACAGCTTTCTAAAATAAAACCGCGTTCTCTTGGACAAGCATCTCGGGTTTCAGGCGTCTCGCCGGCTGATGTAGTGGCCTTAATGATTTATCTTGAACAAAAGACAAGGAGTGAAAAGAGAACGTGAGAGAAGAATTAAAAAATCTTTTACGGGAAGGAGCATCGAGGCTTGGATTCAAGCTCAGTGACGAGAAAGAAAGGGCCTTCGAGTTTTACCTTGAGGAGATAAAAGAGGGGAATAAAAAAATAAACCTAACCTCGATAACGGATGACAGAGAGATTGTGATTAAGCACTTTTTGGACTCCTTGACCTGTGCAGAAGCTTATAATTTTGGTGCGGAAGCAAGGGTTATAGACATCGGGGCCGGGGCGGGTTTTCCGGGATTGCCCCTAAAGATAGTGTATCCAGGAATAGAGCTGATATTGCTCGACTCGTCAAAAAAGAAGGTGGAATTCCTTTTAAGAACAATTGAACACCTCAACCTTAAAGGGGTTTCGGCGGTCTGTTGTCGCATCGAGGATTATGGTATAAATAAGAGCAATAGAGAAACTTTCGATTTGGTTCTAGCACGAGCGGTTGCACCTCTTTCGATTTTAATGGAATATGCGTTGCCCCTTCTTAAACTAAACGGATTGTTTGTGGCGCAGAAGAGCAGGGGTCTCGATGAGGAGATAGACGAAGGGAGAGTGGCTGCGAAGATTTTGGGTGGGGAGATCAAAGAAGTACAGGAAGTTTCGGTGCCCTTTCTTAACGCCAAGCGGTATTTGGTATTAACGGGGAAGACGTCTTTTTCTCCCGAGAAATATCCCCGGAGAGTCGGTATTCCTACCAAGAGGTCGCTGGGGAGAGGTGTTTCAGCGCAACCCGGAGAGGAATAATATTTTTCTGATAGAAATAGTTTATTGAGATAGTTTTTGGCAGAATTATAAGGTGAGTGAATGGCGAAAAGATCAAAAACAGTAGCTATCGTTAATCAAAAAGGGGGAGTGGGCAAAAGCACTACAGCAGTTAACCTAGGAGCTTGTCTTGCCCAAAAGAGAAAGAAGGTTCTCCTTATAGATCTGGATCCCCAAGGGAACTCCACAAGTGGGCTGGGCCTGGACAAGGCCGATAGAAACAAGTGCATTTATAATGCTATTGTTGAGGACGACCCTATTTCTGAGCTTGTTGTGCCCGCCCAAATAAAGGGTCTCTTTATAGTGCCCGCTACCATCCAGCTTGCGGGTGCGGAAATAGAGCTAGTCTCCATTATGTCGCGAGAAACTAGATTAAAACGGGCCATCGAGCTACTCAAAGAGGATTACGATTATATAATTATTGACTGCCCGCCCTCGCTGGGTCTTTTGACGGTAAACGCTTTGACTGCTGCGGATCAACTGATCATACCAATCCAGTGCGAGTACTATGCGTTGGAGGGCCTTGGTAAATTGCTGGAAAGCGTGAGACTAATAAGGCAACACTTAAATTCTCAGCTGGAGATAGCCGGTGTTCTCATGACAATGCATGACTCTCGCACCAAGCTTTCTCAACAAGTGGTCGAGGAAGTCTCTAAATATTTCCAGAAGAAAGTCTATAAAACCATAATTCCTAGAACAGTAAGATTAAGCGAGGCCCCAAGTTTCGGTCAACCAATTACCATATATGATCCTAACTGCAAAGGGGCCACCGCCTACCAAAATTTTGCAAAGGAAGTGATTAAGCGTGGCTAAAAGAGGTCTAGGCAAGGGGTTAAGCTCATTAATTCCATCGATTGAGCAAGCAGGAGGGGGTCCTTGGTTAGAAGTAGTACCCATCAAAGAAGTTCTACCCAATCCCCACCAGCCGCGCAGAAATATCGACTCGGAATCTTTTCAGGAGCTCGTGTCTTCCGTGAAGGAGCATGGCGTGATTCAGCCGATAGTTGTGAGACCGAAGGGATTGAGCTACGAATTGATAGCAGGAGAGCGGCGCTGGCGAGCTGCTCTGGAAGCGGGCCTCGACGCGATACCTGCAATTGTTAGGGAGAGCTCTGATGTTGAGTCTCTTGAGCTCGCACTAGTAGAAAACCTGCAGAGGGAAAACTTAAACGCGGTCGAGGAAGCAATGGCTTATAAAGAGCTGATTGAAAAATTTAGTCTCACCCAGGGAGAGTTGGCGGCGGTGATAGGCAAGAGTCGCACTGTCATAACCAATACACTGAGACTCCTTCATCTACCTAAAGAGGTAAGGCAACTAATTGAGGAGGGCAACCTGTCCTCGGGACACGCTAGAGCCCTGCTTTCGTTAGAGGATGAAGAAAAACAGATAAATTTGGCTAATCGAATTATCCAAGACAGTTTGTCCGTAAGGCAGACAGAAAACACCGTTCGGCTACTGAATTTTTCGGGGGCCAGAGCTCAACAGCCCAAGCAGCTTCAACCAAAAGCATTTAGGACGATAGCGAAGAAATTGAGTAAGTGTCTGTCGACAAAGGTTAGAGTGAAGATGACCCACAAAAAAGGGAAGATAGAGATAGATTTCAGATCTCTAAACGACCTCGAAAGAATACTCCAGGTTCTCACCGAGGGAGCTTCGTCGGAACAGGATTAGCAGAAGCCCACTCGGACTGGATTTTCAGGCGCTTCAAAGCGACCGATTTTAAATACCAACTTTATGGCAGAAGGGGTGAAGAAGATACTTTCCTCGCACGCTACATCAAAGAAACTTTGGCTAATTGTTCTCTTTCTGTTTTTAGCCGCACTCTTGTGCTTTCCGTTGTTTTCGAATAGGGTTCTCGCACAAGGAAACAAAAAAGTTATTCTCATCACAATAGACAGGTTAAGCTTGGATGAGCTGACTGAAGCAGATGCGCCATTTCTGAAGAGGTTTGTCAGAGAAGGCACAGTGGGTCTTATGAATTGTCGAACAGCAGGACATAGTGTGCCTAATAATACTTATCTTACCATAGGATGTGGAGCTCGTGCTGATGGGGGTTTTTATGGTGAAGAATCATTCAATAGCAAGGAAGTTGTGGATGAGTTAGCGGGGCTTGAAGCGAGAAAAGTTTTTGAGCACCGAACAGGCTTAATCCCCCCAGAAGGTTCGATTGTTAATCTCGGAATTGCCGACATTGCAAGAAAAAACGCCGAGCTTGCTTATGGTGCTGTTCCCGGTCTTCTTGGGAGCACATTAAAAAAGAATGGTTTCAAGATAGCCGTTTTAGGAAACGCTGACATTAATGGCGAGAATCACAGAGAAGTATGCTTAATTGCTATGGACGAGAAGGGGTTAATTCCGTTAGGTAATGTTGGAAGCACATTTTGTTTAAATGACTCATCCATGCTTGGTGGCTACAGAACCGATTACGATGCTCTTTTAGATAGCGCTCGAGAGTTTTTAGGAAAAGCGGATTTTCTTGTTGTAGAGCTAGGTGACATTGGTCGGATAGATTCCCAGAACCATTTGGCCGAGGAGGCGGTGGTTGTTGCTCAAAAGACGAAGGCAATTAGGAATATAGATCAATTTATTGGTTCTTTGTTAGAAGCAACAAGCCCGAAAGATACCTTAGTTATCATTGTAAGCCCAACCTCATCTCGCGCAATGTTGAAGGAGAAGGCTCGCTTAAATCCGCTTATAATTTCGGGGCCGGGTTTCAAGGGAGGCACCTTAAGCTCTGATACAACCAGGCGCCATGGAATTGTTACAAACACAGATATTGCTCCAACCGTTTTTAGCTTTCTGGGGGCAGAAGTGCCTTATCAAGTGAGCGGAAGGTCAATATTTGCGGTTTCTCAAAAGGAACCCATTCCCTATCTTCTGAATTTAAAAACAAAAGCAACGACAATTTATCAAATTCGTAACACTGTTCTTACTGCATTTACTTTATTTGTTATCGTGAGTATTCTGATTTCTTTATTTGCTTTATTTGCGGAGCGTCGGGGCAAAATGATTAAAAAAGGAAGACACGTTGTTTTACAACTTCTTTTGCTCTGGGTGATTTCTCTTCCTTTGGCTTTTTTGTTTCAACCGTCCTTTGTGGCCAAGCTGCCCTGGGGGGCTGCTCTCTTTAGTTTTATGCTCGCACTCGTTTTGGCCCTTCTCTCTTTCTGCTTGCGCAAAAAAAGCATTCTCGGTCCGATAATGACTATATCTATAGCTACTTCCTTAGCTCTTTTGTGCGATGCGATTTTAGGATCAAAACTTATGCTTCAATCATTTTTGGGCTCTTGCCCCATTGCCGGGGGACGTTTTTATGGTTTAGGCAACACTTATATGGGGGCAGTTGTAGGCTCATCCATAGTAGGCATAACCGCTTTAACTACTAAGTTTCATAAAAATCGTCGCATAGCTTTAACTGTAGTTACTCTCTTTTTGTTAGTGGTTTGTGTCGTTGTTGGTTATTCTAAATTTGGGGCGAACGTGGGAGGGCTTATCACGATGGCAGGTGCATCTGTGGTTACGTGGATTAGATTAAAAGGAGAGAGAGCAAACTGGAGACGCCTTTTATACATTGCGGTTGTTGTGCTTTTACTCCTTGTTATCGTTGTCTCCGCCGACCTTTTGGTCGGGTCGGGGCAATCACATGCGGGACGGACCATCGAGCTCATTAAGACAGATGGCGCCAAAGCGGTTTTTGATATAATTAGCAGAAAACTTACGATGAACGTAAGAGGAATTGGGTCTACTCCCTGGGGGGGAATATTAGTGGTTATGGTTTTGTTCCTTCCCATGGTCTTAATGCGTTTAGAGCAATCCGACTGGATAACGCCTGAGCTCCTTTGGTTTTTCCAGGGGTTAGTGGGAGCTTCCGGAGGAGCAATTTTTGCCCTTATCTTTAATGATACAGGCATTGTTGCTGCCGGAATAATTATAATTTATGTATGGGTGCCGCTGTTATACTTGCTTCTTTCAGAGAAAGAAACGAGATTTTTGTAGATTATCGGTAGCCACCACAATGTTTGCAATTGTGGCATTCTTATATATTATTGTGGAAGAACACATTAAAAAAATTAAAAAAACTTAAATGTGATAATTTTGAACGGGGGAGAGCAAATGGGTGACGAAAGAGGGTTCGGTTTTGAAGAGTTTAGCATTGGATTGTTCGTTGGGGCAGCTGTGGGCTTAGTTGCCGGGCTGCTTGTTGCGCCACAGACCGGAGTGACTACGAGAAGGCGGATTACGGAGCGAGCTGAGGAGATTAAAGATCTGGCCGAGGGCCTTGTTCAGCGAACAAAGAATAGCATTGATATCTTAGCCGAGAGAGCAGAAGTTCTTTTGGGCCTTCAAGAGAAGATAGCTTGGAAGAAGATAGAAGCTATCAAGACAGACCTCAAGCGATATGATCTGCACGAAGCATAACCAATCTTTTCTCGGTCGGAGGGAATCGGTGAGCAAACCAAAAGTTGCTGTCTTGCTTGGCGGTCGCTCGAAAGAGCGTGAAATATCTTTAGTTACTGGTGAGGAAATTTACAAAGCTCTTCTTCAAAAAAACTATCCTGCCTTTAAGATAGATTTGGACGAAAACATTGTCGAGAATTTAAAGAAAGAATCTCCGGACGTAGTCTTCATTGCGCTTCATGGTAGGTGTGGCGAAGACGGCACGGTTCAAGGGATGCTCGAGTTGTTGGGAATTCCCTATACGGGCTCCGGTATTTTGGCGAGCGCGCTTGGCATAAACAAGATAGTCACGAAGAGGATTTTTAAGGCGGAGGAAATTCCGACGGCGGGTTTTCGCGCACTTACGCTTCGTTCCTTCCGAGCGGGCAAGCAAGAGATAATTAAAGATTTGTTGACAGACCCGGGTCTTCCTCTTGTCGTAAAGCCAGCCAATGAGGGTTCAACAATTGGCATGAGTATTATAGGGGAAGCGGAGGGTCTTTCAGAGGCCATAGAGATGGCTTTTGAATATGATAAAGAGGTTTTGGTGGAACAATTTATTGAGGGAACCGAAATTACGGTAGGTGTCCTAGGAAATGAGGACCCACAGTCTTTGCCCACTCTTGAAATAGTTTATGACAGTGAAATGTATGACTATGAGACCAAATACACCAAAGGGATGAGCAACCACATAATTCCTGCTCGGATTCCCGAGGAGCACAGAAAGAGAGCACGGGAGATGGCCATACGCATTCACGAAGTGCTGGGTTGTCGGGGTTTTTCAAGGGCGGACTTCATCGTTTCGGTCGATGGTACACCCTATGCTCTTGAAGTAAACACTATTCCGGGAATGACTCCGTTAAGTCTCTTTCCTGATTCAGCTCGAGCTGCCGGTATCGAATTCCCCGAGCTTGTGGTCAAGATAGTGGAACTTGCTCTCGAGGAGAGACGCCCCGAACAAAAACCTTAAAGCGAGAAACCATTAAAAAACCCGACGCTTAACAAGAAGACCAAAAGCCCCGCGAATATAACCCCTCCGAGAACTGCCACAAAGGATGGTTTCCATTTCAAGCCGAGCAACCACGCTGCAGCCGAACCCGAGTAGGCACCGGTGCCTGGAAGAGGTATCGACACAAATAACGCGAGTCCCAGTATCCCGTATTTTTGAACATACGGATGCGCTTTTTTTCTGGTTTTGTCAAGGCGCTTCTTTAGCCATGATTCTTCCCCGATATATGTATAGAACAGTTCCAGCCCAAAGTAAACGGGGAAAAATATGAGGATGTTTGTGAGGATGATGAAGGGAATCACAACCAATTCGTCGTTCCTCACTGCGTAAGGTATGGCTCCCCGCAACTCAATCCATGGAATTAAGGTTGTTAGGATGTACTTAACTAGCACATCATCCCCCTTTGACCCATCTCTTAGTAGCATTCAAAAGCAGCATGGCCACAAGAGCGGGAATAGCTACGATCATCCAATCTTTCCCCCAAGAGGTGGCGTGTAGAAGTTCATGCTGACCTCTTCTTGAAAAGTTTTTCAACCTCGGCCGCTATGAAAACCACTGATGAGAGAAACAGAACAAGTAAAAGCTCAACCAAGGTGAGAGCTTCGGTTTTAAAAATAGTGTTGGCAAAAGGAATGTATATAGTGCCCAGTTGTAAAAGTAGAGTTAAAATAACAGCTCCAAGTAAAGGTTTGTTTGATAGCAATCCTTGTTTAAATAACGATTCTTTTTCTGAACGGATGGCTAAAACATGACCCATTTGGGAAAGACACAACACAGTGAAAACCATTGTTTGCCAGTGGGCGTGCCCTGTCTTAATAGACCAGGCTTGAGTAAAAATCGAGACAAATCCCATCAGCAATCCCACCCATATAATATGTCCTCCTAAACCATGGGCAAAGATGCTTTCCTGTGGATGTCGGGGGGGCCTTCTCATTATCCTCTTTTCACCAGGCTCAGCGGCCAGAGCAAGTCCTGGGAGTCCGTCAGTAACCAAGTTAATCCAGAGTATATGAACGGGCAAAAGAGGGATAGGAAGCCCAAAAAACGGTGCCAGAAGTATTGTCCATATCTCTCCCGAATTACTGGTCATTGTGTATTTAATGAACTTGCGGATGTTGTCGAAGATTCTTCTGCCTTCCCGCACCGCTTTCACAATAGTTGCGAAGTTGTCATCAAGAAGTATCATATGGGCGGCTTCTTTTGACACATCTGTTCCCGTAATTCCCATAGCAACTCCTATGTCCGCCCTCTTTAACGCCGGGGCATCATTTACTCCATCACCTGTCATAGCGACAAACTGCCCTTTGTCTTGGAGGGCTTTGACTATCTTCAACTTTTGTTCAGGAGCTACCCTCGCATAAACTCTTATGTGCTCAACCTTTTTTTCAAACTCTTCAAGCGATAATTCGTCAAGCTCTCGACCGGTGATTATATTTTCTTCATCATCCTCAATAATGCCCAATCTCTTCGCTATGGTCTTAGCTGTTAGCGGATGGTCCCCGGTTATCATTACAGATTTTATACCAGCTGTTTTACAAAGCGATACTGCTTCTTTGGCTTCTTCTCGGGGTGGATCCATCATCCCAACCAGACCCAGAAGCGTAAGGCCACTCTCAACGTCTTCTGGGCTTAGGTCGTCGGGAAGTTTTTTCCATTTTCTCATGGCAATGCCTAAAACCCTCAAGCCGTCAGCAGCGATTCTATCAGATATTTCGGCGATCGCGTTTTTGTCATTTTTTAGTCCATCTGAGATTTGGATATGATGGGATTTTTCAAGCAATAGCTCTATTGCTCCTTTAGTAAAGGATATGTATTCAAACTCATCTTCTATCTTCCCTTTATTTACCTCTTTTATCTTATGAAAGGTGGTCATACATTTTCTGTCAGAATCAAAAGGAATTTCAGCAGACCGAGGAAACTTTTTCTCCAATTCTTTTTTGTTGAACCCTTTTTCTTTGGCGATGTCAAAAAGGGCGGTTTCCGTTGGGTCGCCGATGACGTTGCCGTGTGCGTCTATCTGGGTATCGTTGCTCAAAGCGAGAGCAGCGAGTAGTTCACGATCTGGGGCTTGTTTGCCAACAAATAGGTTGGCTGGCAAATTGGGACAAGGAACAAGCTCAGAGCTTTTAACCAATTTTCCATCCGCCCAAATCTCTTCAACAGTCATCTTATTCAAGGTAAGTGTTCCGGTTTTGTCAGAGCAGATAAAGGTAACAGAACCAAGTGTTTCAACTGCCGGTAGTTTTCTTATCAGAGCGTTTTGAGCAACCATTTTCTTTGCACCCAAAGCGAGGGAGATAGTGATAACCGCTGGGAGAGCCTCAGGAATGGCGGCAACAGCAAGAGATATAGCAGTAAGAAGCATTAGTAATACAGGCTCTCCTCTCAAGATACCAATGCCAAAGACAATAGCGCATATGACCATGACAGCCAGGGCAAGCTTTTGACCGAATCGGGCCAACCTTTTTTGAAGGGGGGTCTTTACTCCCCCTTCTCCTTGAAGCATGGTGGCAATCTTGCCAAGCTCAGTATTCATGCCAGTTGCCACCGCAACGCCAATTCCTCGACCATAAGTAACGAAAGTGCCTTTATGGGCCATGTTTTTTCTGTCGCCCATCGGCAAATGCTCGTCGTGCAAAGTCGTTGTCTGCTTTTCTACGGGGACAGACTCACCCGTCAATGCTGCTTCTTCTATTTTTAGTTGAAAAACCTCTATCAGTCTCAAATCGGCAGGCACTACATTGCCTGCTTTGAGAATCACAATGTCCCCTGGAACCAGCTGGGTTGCTGGTAGCGTTATGGGAACACCCTCTCTTCTAACCGTTGCTGACGGGGGAATCATTGTCTTTAAGGCGGCCATAGCTTTTTCAGCTCGATATTCCTGAACAAATCCGATAATAGCATTAAGGCCGACTATTATGATGATGGCGATGGTGTCCGCTGGCTCGCCAATGATTCCCGATAAGATGGCAGCAAAAATGAGGACAATGATCATAAAATCGTTAAACTGCGAAAGAAGCAGGCGCAAGGGAGACGCCTGTTCTTTCCCTTCCAGTTCGTTTAGTCCGTGAATGTGAATCCTTTTTATTACTTCGTCTTGCCCTAAACCTGTCTCAACCGAGGTATTAAAAGACTTCTCAATCGAGAGGACATCTTGAATGTGCCAATTTTCTAGGTTGCCCATTTTACTTCCTTCTTGTAAAGTGTCATTAGTGATTTCTTAAACAAGGATAGCAAAAGAGAGAGCAAAGTAAAGCAACGAAGCATTTTTTTCGACAACGAAGAACCACTGTTATCCTTGTTGAAATAGATCTTAGAAAGGGGGTTTTTCTTTTGAAGAACTCTTTGAAATATTTTATCCCTAAGGTTTTGTATGGATTAGCCCTTATCTTTACGGGCTTTATGTTTTTTAGAGGAACTACCATAGGGAGAGTCTTCGTCGAGATAGGAAAGGAATTAGAGCTCTATCTAATTATTGCCACCACTTTTCTTATCATAATGTCGTGTTTTACCGCATATTATGAGTACCATGGCTTTGGTTCCCAAGAAGGAGTGTTTCGTCGAGGGCCAAACAAGCCTTTTGTCTGCCTCACCTTCGATGATGGCCCAAGTCCGAAATGCACGCCTCAGATACTCGATGTCTTAAAGGAAAAAGGGGTTAAAGCATCTTTTTTTGTAACCGGGAAGCATGTTGAGAGCCACCCCGAAATCGCTCGGAGGATAGTTGCCGAGGGTCATGACATCGGTAACCATACCTACAATCACAAGGAGCTAACCATCTTCAACAGAAAGACTATTCTGGACGAGCTTAGTCAGGCGGACGAGGTTATTCAACGAACTACAGGGATAAAGAGTAACCTTTTTCGTCCTCCTCGCGGGATTTGTGGCAATGTGGCCAGAGAACTATTAATAGAGGAGGGCTATAGGGTGATTCTGTGGACGGTTAGCGCTCTCGACTGGAGAAAAGTGAAGCCAAAGACCATCCTGTGGAGAGTAAAGCTCTTTGCTAAGAACGGAGCGATTATCCTTTTCCACGACAATGGCTCGCTTTTCGGGTGCAAGATGGGCAATAGAACCAATACCGTCAAAGCTCTGCCCCAAGTAATAGACTTTCTTGAAGCGGAAGGATATGAATTGATTACGGTCTCTGAAATGTTGAAGTGTCTTGAAGAAAGCAAGCAAGAGGATGCTGTCTGTCGGAACATGACCCAGGCCTGAAGGGTCTAGACTCATGAAAATATTGATTGCGCCGGATAAATTTAAAGGAAGCTTGGAAGCAAAAAGAGTCGGTCCGGCGATAAAAAAAGGTATTGAAGAGATTGTGCCTCAAGCCGAGATTATTATCTGTCCCATGGCAGACGGGGGAGAGGGAACCACAGAGGTCTTGCTTACCGCAACCGGGGGCAAGATGATTCCTGTCCGTGCGATGGAGCCCTTGGGGAATCGGGTTGATTCATTTTTTGGTCTTCTTGGCAATGATTGGTCGAGTGTCACTCAAAAGACAGCCGTAATCGAAATGGCTGCTGCTTCCGGACTTCACCTCTTGTCCGAAAAAGAGAAAAATCCCATGTTTACCACGACTTTCGGGACGGGCGAGCTCATCAAAGCCGCGCTGGATGAGGGATGTAAGAAAATTATCGTTGGTATAGGAGGAAGCGCGACGACCGATGGGGGGGTGGGGATGGCCCAAGCCCTCGGCGTAAAGTTTTTTGATGTTGAGGGTAAGGAGCTTGGAGTCGGCTGCGGAACGCTGCTTAAAGAGATAGCAAGAATAGACACATCTTTGCTCGATAAAAGAGTTAAAAAGACGAGTTTTCTTGTTGCATCTGATGTAGACAATTCTCTTTGCGGGTTAAGAGGAGCTGCTTTTGTCTACAGCCCTCAAAAAGGAGCAACGCCAACCATGGTTATGGAGCTGGATGAAGGGCTTTCTTATTACGCGGGAATTATAAAGAGGGACTTAGGCATAGATATAAAAGATACCCCCGGAGCAGGCGCAGCAGGAGGTCTTGGTGCGGGGCTCATGGCTTTTCTCGGAGCTGAGATTCGACCTGGCGCTCAGCTTGTAATCGAGGTCGTTAATTTAAAGGATAAAATGAAGGGAGCGGACCTCGTAATAACCGGCGAAGGGAAAATCGACCGCCAAACCGCTTATGGCAAGACCCCCGTCGGCGTATCTGAGCTTGCGAAAGGGATGGGGATTCCAACCGTTGCAATTGCTGGCCAGGTGGGCGAGGGAGCGGAAGTCCTTAAGAAGCACGGAATCGAAAAGATTTATTCCCTCATTGATATCGTTGGGTCTGTAGAAGAGGCGATGGAGAGGGTGGAAGAGTTGTTGGTGAGGGTTGGAAAGAAGGTTGCTGAAGATTACTTGAAGTAATCTTCAGATGGTTTTTGCTTCTGACAATTTTCACACAGGAGTTAATTTCTTCATTTTCTTGCTCGTCCAAGAATTCTTTTTTTGTGGCTCTCACTGGAGACTCTGCTTGTGCGCGCCTACTCGCTTACTCTCACAGAGCGAAATCGCTATTTACCCTTCGGGCACGCGATTCCTGCCTGCCGGTAGGCACGGTGCCGCTGCTACTCGAGTTTCACTCGTTTGACGGCGTGCTCAGAGTCGCTCTAGCGAGAACCACGGGATATTAAAAAATCCAAGAAGAAAAGACCTTTCTCTACCTAAAAATGATATGGCAATTGGCAGATAGCTTATGGCTTATGGCAGATGGTTTCTCTGCCAACCGTCAACTCTTGATTAATAGGTTTTCAACGAATAACTCCCAACCAACAGACTACCGACTAATAGACTTCGTCTATTAGAGGGATAAAAGCACATTTTGTTGAATTTGTAAGATTGTGATTTAGCATAATAGTAAAAGGGTTAGTGGTTCGAGCATAAATTAAGTACATTTAATAGGTAGAAATGGAGGAGAATTATGCAGAATAAGGAACGGAAAAATTATGACATAGTTGTGAGCACACCATACGGTGATATTTTAAACAGGACTAGAGATAGGGCGGAAGGAATAGCTAAACAAATAGTTGAAGGGCAAGGATATGAGGTTTTAGAAGTACGATATACGGAAGATATCTACGGCAAACCGTCTGTTGTTGTTATTGGTGAAACAGTAAAAAACAAACAAACTAAGATTTGTCCAGAATGTGCTAAAAGAGGAATATCTGAGGTAATGAAAGTTAAGATGGAGCTAGAAAAGCTTGAAAATTATCCTGACAGATTTGTATGCCCAGAATGTGGCTATGAAGAATTAAAGAAGCGGGATAAAAATTAGTCTTGAATTATATGAACTATAAAAAGATTCTTTGTATATGTACAAGATAAAAGAAGACTTCTCACATAAAAATTTAACAAAAGAATGCACTTACCTAGAGAACAATGATGTTATACAATTATATTAATTTTATTTACCAAGTTGGTTAATAAAAATTGACAAACAAGGTGATGCTGCTGTATATTGAATACAGAACTGTGAAATTGCAAAAAATTTGCAACGATTTTAAAAAGGCTAATTGCAGTTGGGGAGATAAAATCGCACGTAAATTGTTTCAAAGGTTATCTGAAATAATTGCTGCTGAATGCTTAGCTGGTTTAGACTACATGCCTCCGACACGGTGCCATCCTTTAGACGAAAACAGGAAAGGGCAATTTGCTATTGATTTAATCCACCCCTTTAGATTAATAATTAAGTCAGTTCTGGAAACCGATTGTTCTGAAGACTGCATAGATCCTTCGCTGATTAAAAAGATTAAAATAATGGAGGTGGTAGATTATCATGGTTGATAAATTAACGGGTTTTAATCCAAACATAGCTATTCCTCCAGGTGAAACATTAATTGAATTTTTAAATTCTATTGAAATGTCTCAGGTAGAACTATCAAAAAGAATTGGAATTTCGACAAAGCATTTAAGCGGAATAATAAAAGGGAAAGCCTCTATTACTCCCGAAACCGCACTTGGGCTTGAAAGCATTTTTGGTACACCTGCTAGTTTTTGGAACAATCTAGAAGTTAAATATCGTGAAATAAAGACTCGCTTGGAAGAAAAAGAAAAAATCCTTAATGAAACTGGAGTTGCTAAGATAATTCCATATGCAAACATAGCTAATTTGGGTTTTGTGACACGTACCCGCAAAGCCGAAGAAAAAGTCATTAACTTAAGAAGTTTTTTTGGGACTGCATCGCTAGAATTTGTTCCCGATGTGATTCCCGCTGCCTTCAGAAGGACAATGCAAAGAGAAGCCTCTTCGTTATCACTTGCTGCATGGTTAAGAATTGGGGAAATTTTAGCAGGAAAAGTTGAAACAGAACCATTTGACAAGGAAAAGGTTCAGTCAGTAATTCCAGATTTAAAAAAATTATCCTTGCTAAATCCAGAAGAATTCTTGCCCGGGATAGAAAGATATTGTGTTTCATGTGGCATTGTTTTTGTTTTGGTACCCCACTTGCCAAAAACTTATGCTTATGGTGCGACAAAGTGGGTAAGTCCAAAAAAGGCTTTGTTGCAACTTGGCAACAGGGGCTCATATGCTGACATCTTTTGGTTTACTTTTTTTCATGAGTTGGGGCACATCATATTACATAGTAAAAAAGAAACATTTATAGAGGAAGATGGAACATCTAATAAAATAGAGCAGGAAGCAGACGAATTTGCCTCTAAGACACTTATTTCCCGTAAAGAATATGAGATTTTCATTGGAAAAGATAATATTACAAGACAATCAATTATGGAATTCTCTGAAAAGATGGAAATACATCCATGCATATTAGTGGGTAGATTGCAACACGATGGAATTATAGATTATAGAGATTTCCATGATTTAAAACCAAGATTTAAGTGGGCAAAAGATTGATTTCTTTACCCTCCCATTTTCAACAAAGCAAAACAATCAGGGATGATAAATGAGAAAATTGCCCCCTGTCAAATAAAATGTTTGCCACCATACTTACCGTCAGGTGCTGCGAAATAATCTAGAGATTCTTGCCCGCTCTGGACGAGCAGTGATGGCTTAAGTTTTCTCTTTTCGACTTTATCCTTGTAGGTCTAACCGAAATTCATCCTATCTAAAAACATCCTCCAATGTATTTCGGATAAGGATAGATACTGGAACCCTCATCTCTTCGGCTTTCTTTTTGATTTTTCTCTCTAGTTCTTCCGGGACTCTGGTGTGAAGGAATTTATCCTTCTTTTCTTTTTTTGCCTTTTCTTTCTTGCTCTTAGTTTCTCTTGCTTGTTTCTGAGCGTCTTTTTTAATTTCTCTTGCCTTTTCTCTGGCGTTCCCTACAATCTCTCTTGCCTCTGTCTTAGCTTTCTTGATAATTTCTCTGACTTCTCTTTCCGCTTCTTTAGTCTCGGTCATTCCGATTCACCTCTCATAAATTCATTGTATCACATTGTGATACAAAATTGATTGTTTAAGTAGACAAGTTTTTTGTATCGGCATTGGATAAAACGATTATTTTGTACGGGATAATTTCTATTCCGCGGGATATCCTATGGGGACAATATATAGAGGTTCGTAGTCTTGAGGCAAGGAAAGCACCTCCTTTACCTCGTCATCATGAAAGGCGCCGATTGGAACCCCGCCCAAACCCATTGACGTAGCTTGCAAAAGGATGTTTTGAGCGGCGTGTCCTGCTTCTAGGTGAACGTAACGTACCGCTCTTTCGCCATATTTTGCGGTGGTTCTTTCGTAAACCGCGGTGATGACCACATTCATCGGCGCATCTTTTATGGAAGACTGGCCAAGCGCCGCATCGGCAAGTTCTAAGCGCTTATCCTCGTCCATTATCTCGTTAAGCACGTGGTTTTCTACATCATGGTGATAAACACCATCTTTCATAAGGATATAAATCTCCAAAGGATGCAGCGCCCCTGCCGACGGGGCGTTTCTCGTGGCGCTAGATATGGCATCGAGTGTCCTTCCATGAGCAGCCCAAAGCAGCTGGGAGATTTGTTCAAGAGAGAGCTCCTCATTGGCGAAGTTACGCACGCTTTCTCGTTCATTTAACGCTTCTTCGAGGAATGTTTCTCCTTCCATTTTTGGTTCAGGAAGTTTTATGATCTTATCTTTCATGTTTGTTTTTGGCTCTTGGGTATTTTGTGGAGCACAGCCCAGATGGGTTGCAGAAAGAAGGCATATTATCAAAATCATCATCAAAAACTTACCCGGCCTGAAATTCATCATCCCCAACCCTTAACTATCTTACTTTTAGAATTCTTTTTTATTTGAGAGAATCCTTCATGCTGGAGAAATGAAGAGCTAAAAGATGCGGTTAATTAACCGTCACTAGCGGTTAAAAAGAGGGTAAGTGAAACCTAACTAATTTCCTTCACTAAAACTCAACCATTTTTTGGTTACAAATCTTTATGCATCCTGCCGATAAAAAATTATTAAAATACAGTGTTTTGGTATATTATAAAATCTTATAATGCTTTGATGGGAGAAGGCGAAACAGTAATTGGTGCAGAAGCATGAGCTTGCCAAGGACTTGGGAGCAGTTGAGGCATTAACCATAGGCATAGGGACTATGATTGGGGCGGGCATCTTCGTCTTGCCAGGAATCGTGGCCCAAAAAGCAGGTCCCGCTGCTGTGATTTCTTTTCTGGTAGGAGGGATAGTTGCTCTATTGGCAGCCCTAAGTCTCTCTGAATTGGCTACAGGGATGCCCAAGTCTGGTGGAAGCTATTATTACATAAACCGGGCGCTTGGCCCGCTTTTCGGCTCAATAGTCGGATACGGAATGTGGTTCGGCTTAATCTTTGCCTCTGCCTTCTATATGATTGGATTCGGAAGATATCTTACCCTTTTCTTTGCTGTCCCCGAAAAACTCAGTGCGGCCATAGTATTTCTTGTTTTGGCAGCCATAAATTATCTGGGTGCTAAGGTAACAGGAAGAGCTCAAAACATTATAGTTATAAGTTTGATAATTATACTTAGCATCTTTGTTGTTTGGGGTGCGCTTAACATAGATGCTCAACTGCTTAAGCCATTTACCCCTTTTGGCTGGAGTCCAATTATGGGTATAGCTGGCCTCCTCTTCATAACTTACTGTGGATTTGAGGTTATAGCCACGGTGGGTGAAGAGATTAAGAACCCGGAAAGGAATATCCCCCTTACGATGATTGGCTCCATAGTTTTTGCTGGCATCCTTTACGTCCTAGTCATGGTAGTATGTACAGGTATAATTCCCTATGGGGAACTTGGGAAGCACACTACGGCGGTTGCCGCTGTGGCAGAGATTTTTTCCGGTCCCGCAGGGGCATCGGTTATGGCCATCGGGGCTCTTCTCGCTACAGTTTCTTCGGCTAATGCCAGTATTCTTTCGGCGTCAAGGGTAAACTTTGCGATGGGTCGTGATAAACTCGTTTCAAAGTGGCTCAACGCGATTCACCCGAAGTTACTTACCCCACATAGGTCTATTTTTATCACTAGCGCAATTATTTTAATTCTTATCTGGATAGGGGAGGTAGAATTTTTAGCTTCCGTTGCTGGCCTCTTGTTTCTCATGGGACATGCTCTGGTTCACATCTCTTGTCTCGTTATGCGAAAGGCCAATTTAGATTGGTATAAGCCTAAGTTCAAATCCCCGGGCTATCCTTGGGTACAAATAATCGGGGCTCTCAGTTGTGTGGCGATAATAACTCAAATGGAGTTTTCGGCACAGATTGTGGGAGGCGTATTCGTTTTAGGGGGGGCATTATGGTACTTTGTCTGGGCCAGAACGAGAACGCCGGTGGAAGGAGCCTTTGGGCGGGCGCTTACGGTTGCTCAGGCCCCGAAGGTGGAGACGGCGGTGTTGACCGGAAGAGGCAAGATATCCAGCGAAGGATACACGGTTTTGGTGGCGCTGTCTCATCCTGAACAAGAAAGACTGTTGATTTCAATCGCGGCCGCCGTTGCCAAAAAACACAAGGGCGAGGTTCTGGTGGTCAATGTCATCCCTGTTCCTTTACAAACGGCGCTTGCAGCTGCTCGCAACCACTTTAAAAAGCGGGATTTTCCTCGGGCTAAAATGCTTGAAAGAACAGCTGTTGAAATGGGCGAA
The DNA here is from genome assembly GCA_030614255.1 of Actinomycetes bacterium. GTDB lineage: Bacteria > Actinomycetota > Aquicultoria > UBA3085 > Oleimmundimicrobiaceae > JAUSCH01. Next base: position 20,052 of record JAUWKI010000012.1, on the reverse strand, counting down.
AAGTTCGGTGTTGACATAAAAACCCGCTCCATCCTCTCACACGATATCTCCAAGACTATTTTAAACATTGCCGCGGTTGAAGATTGTGAATTATTGATGCTGGGATGGAGGGGTTGGACCAAAAGAAGGGGAGTGATTATGGGGAGCACCATCGATCCGATAGTTAATAACGCGCCATGTGATATTGCGGTAGTGAAAGTAGGTCCATTTAATCAGCTTAAAAAAGTTCTCTTACCTACAGCGGGCGGGCCCCAACTTGAGCTTGCTGGCGATGTGGCGACTGCATTAAAGAAACAGTTTGGGTCCAAAATAACAGCGATTCATACCGTCTCCTCCAAGGAAGAAAAGGAGGCCGGAGAGAAGAGGCTTAGCGATTGTTTAAAACAGACAAAGATAAAAGATGCTTCAGAGAAGATTTTAATATCAAACTCACCGGCCGACGCTATAGTGAAGGAAGCTGAATCCCATGATGTTGTAGTTGTCGGGGCAACTCGTGAGGGATTGTTCCAACAACTGATGTTTGGCACAATCCCCGAGGGCATAGCCAAGGGGACAGGCAAGCCCGTCATTATGGTGAAAAAATTTGAGGGAGCCGTCGCATCCTTCATAAAAAAATTGGCGGGGATGATTGGAATAAGAGTTAAAAATAACGAGGCTCAGTAGAACGCTTTAGCATTGCAGTTAGGCAGCAAGTCAAAGTCAGATTGAATTGAGATTCACAAGAAAACCTTAACAGAACTCCTCAACCAAGAACTCAACCATCTCAGCAAAACCGAGTCCCATTTCGTTTTCGGTTATAAATACGTTTTCATATTTTAAAATCTCTTTGTCTATCCCGTCATTTCCATTGAGCGCGTTTCTAACGAGGAAAAATGCTCCAACTTCCGGGGCGAGGGCTATGTCCGAGAAAGCATCTCCGATGGCTACGGTATACTCCTTTGGAATCTTTCTAATCTCCCTGTCCTTCCTAAGGCCCTTGGGTTTCCCGGACGATTTTGGAAGAAGGTGATATGCGTGGATTTCCGTCAAATCTTTATCCAGGGTTCCACGGCGTTTTATTATTCCATTGTCTACCAGTGTAAATTCGGTAAAACCGTTCTCCTTAAGTAGCTTTTTTGCCCCTTCAACGTTTATAAATCCTCTAAAGACGTGTGTACACTTGCGGTTCTCTGACCACGGCGTGTGGTATTCTAAACGGCCCGGGTATTTCTTGAAAAGCAACTCAACGGCACCTGATTTAGCGATGGTCTTGAAGAGGTCTTCTTCGGTTATTTGGCAATTACCGGGGTTTTCAATAACTTTCCTCCCAAGGTCGTAAACGATTTCACAGCCGAGCTCGGCGATGTAGTTTTTAAGCCCGAGAAGTCTCGAATCTCCGAATAGCTGCCGCGCGCTTCGTCCAGATATCATAACTATGTCTATACCGTTTTTAAGGGCATCAACTATGGCTCTGGCTGGCTCGAGAGAGTATTCCCCGTCTGCGGTTAAGAAGAGACATCCGCGGGGCCCCACAAGAGTGGCATCGACATCTGTGTAAATCACCCTGGGTTTTTTGAGATTTTTCTTGAACCACTCGGCATTATTTTTAAGACTTCTTTCTGCCATAATTTTTTCTACATCAAAAACCACAAGAACTCCCACATCCTCCATTAATGAATGAAATTCTTTCTTGCTAGGTTGTCCTCCATAGCTTACCATAAAACCTATAAATCAAGGAGAGTCTGCGGCTAAGCAGAGGAGCTCAATTAACAAATATCAAAGGGTGTTTTTCAGATAAAGCAGGGTTAATTATGGGAGGTGCAATGGAGAAATTGAAGGAGGAAAAGGAGAGAGATTCGGAGAATGCTCATGGACCTTATCTGGCTAAACGGGCTCATTGCGACCGAGTTAATTCAGATGACTGAGAATACGAGCGCGTTGTTGCGGGAGGAAGTGCCGGAGAGATGTAAGCTTGAACACAAAATGCTTCGAGAGCAGGCAATTTCAATCGTTTCTAAATATACCGAACGAGGTGGTCTCGATGAGCATGTTCTTAAGCACTCAATAGAGGACTTAAGCAATGTTTGAGGAATAAAACATAAGGATTATTGAATAGCATGGAGGTGCAATATGGCAAAATTTTTAAAAGAAGTAACGATAGATAGGTCGCCTGAGGAAGTTTATGATTTTCTTATAAGTGTTGATAATTTTCGTCTTATGCCAGGGATAGAGGAGGTTGAAAAGGACAAACATAAAGAGATGTTTAACGTTGCGGGCAAGGAGAAGATACCCTTGGTTGGGCTGGAGGCGGTTCGCTATGAAATACATATTGATGAAGCCAAAAGGCCCTCGTCCATAAAGGTTCATACCGTTGATTTCATGTCTCCAACGCAGGGGGTCTGGAAACTGAGCAAAATAGATGAGGGCACCAAAATCGAGTATGATTTAGAATACAGCGTCCCCGGTTCTTTTCTCGGAAGGATTATCGATAAACTTCTTATGGAGAAAAATATGGCCAGGGAGGCTGATGAATATATTTCTGGCGTTAAACGATGTCTTGAGAAGGTTGAGAAGATAATGACCAAAGAGGTGGTTTCTGTAGATAGCTCTGCTAAAGTATCAGATGTTACGGCGAAGATGGAAGAAACTGATATTCGATATTTCCCTGTTCTGAAAGATGGGAAATTAGTTGGGGTTATAACCGATGGGGATATTTTGTCGAAAATGTATGCTTTTGGGTCATCTTCTGAAGCTTATCCTATCAAGGATCTTATGACGAGCGATGTAAAGACGGTAAAAGCTGATGCGAGCGTTTTGGAGGTTATCAAGCTTTTGAAGGAACACAAAATAAGACGCATACCGGTGGTAGATGAAAATAACGCTCTGGTTGGAATCATTTCTGCGACTGATCTTGAAGTCCACCTTGGGATGTTAACGAGGAATAATAGATGCAAGCAGACAACATATTAATGGCGGGACAGGGATGAAAAAACTATCGATACCACTCACCATTTTTTTGATTGCTATATTATTTGTGGGATGTAAGGCGGGAGGCGAAAAAGGGCAAGTAACTACTTCCTCGGAAGAGGAAGTAGTTCATCAAACCGAGGCGGTTGAGGAGTCTGCCGAAGAGGTTTTGGGGGAGGAGGTTCTTGAAGAAATGAAAGCGCTGTTGATAATCGCGAATAAAGACTTTCGCGATGAGGAGTACGATGAACCGAGGAAAATTCTGGAAGCCAACGGCGTAGAAGTCACAGTTGCCTCAGCAAGTCTTGCTATGGCAAAAGGGACGTTAGGCATGATGGTTGAACCCGATATCTTGATTGACGATGTTGTGGTGGACGATTACGATGCAATAATATTTGTGGGAGGATCGGGTGCCGACGAGTATTATACCAACCAGAAGGCGCTCTCCATTGCAAAAGAATCTGTAGATTCGGGCAAGGTTTTGGCGGCGATATGTATCGCGCCGGTAACCCTGGGGAACGCCGGCGTTTTGGACGGCAAAAAGGCGACGGTATATTCTTCGAGGATTGCCGATTTGAGAGCGAAGGGCGCAATTTATGTAAGCGATGAGGTTGCCCAAGATGGTAATATCATAACTGCCAGTGGGCCGCAGGCCGCCGGTGCCTTTGGACAAGCAATACTCGACGCGATGAAGTAAACTTAGTGTGAGGTGAGATACAAAAATGGATAAGACGGCAATTGAAACAAACATTAAGATGGATTCGGACAGATCTTTTACCATGAAAGCAATTTTAGAGGGGGATGGTAAGTGGCTCATAGTCTTGAAGAATGAGCTGTCCAATAAAGAAACAAAACTGCCTATATGCTGCGGTGAAGAAGCGGCTGTGGGAGGATTTGGGCAGACCTTGGCGAAGCTTAGCATGCAAGCTTTGTGGGGGCACGCGGACACGTGGGGCATTACCGTTGATCTCTGCTCCGGCGAAAGACTGCTTTATGGTCAGACGGAGGGGACACAACTCATTAAGGATGAGGCAATAAAAGGTATTAGAGAAAAAGCAATCGGAGATGGAGTTAAGGACGCTGTGGATAATGCCATAGAAGTGGCCAGATATTTTATACATAATTTGAGCATGGGGCACATCTCTTGTTAGCAAAGATTAGTTGAGTCCATGGGAATATAGGGAAAAAACAGAAAGCCCCGCCAAGGCGGGGCTTGACTTTTTACTTGGTGCCCCCGGCAGGAATTGAACCTGCGACACCCGGTTTAGGAAACCGGTGCTCTATCCCCTGAGCTACGAAGGCACTTTTACTGACTGATTAGTTTCATTATATACTCTGCGTTTCGTAATTTCTTGAAATAAGTTTCTCTTCTTGCTGCTTCGGCTCTAGTAGAAAATTTCTCTGAGTGTATCAGCATGAGCGGTCGGCGCGTCTTTGTTGCACGTACTAAGCCGGCCGAATGTCTTTTGACTCGTTCCTTCAGATTAGCCGTACTTCCAATGTATAAGTTCCCGTCTTTTAAATTCTTAAGTATGTAAACATGATACTTATCCATCGTCTGAACCTGCGATACCCCCGATTAGAATCGGGGTGCTCTATCCCCTGAGCTACGGAGGCGCGCAAACAGATTATAGAGTGAGGCAAGGGGAGGGTCAAGGCAGAATAATTGAAAGTGGCTGATGGCAGATAACAGGTGCTTGCCCGCCGCTGGCGGGGCAGATGGGGCATAGAGTATAGTAAAGCTGAGAGCACGGAGCGTTGAGCAAAGAGCTTAGAGTTGGAAAAACAATGTACAGGTTAAGAGTTTATCGGGCAGGCAGGTCTTCAGAAAAATTAAAAAACAAAAAAACTTTTAATTGTTTTTTAATTTTTAATTAAAGTCTAACTTCTCATCCTTCTTGCCAGTGCCATCTGCACTAATTTCTCCACCAGGTCCGCAAATTCCATCCCTGCCACTTCTGCTGCCATTGGGAGAAGACTTGTTTCGGTCATCCCCGGGCTTGTATTTAACTCAAGGACGTAGGGTTGACTGTTTTCGTCAATTATCATATCTACTCTTGAAACATCTCTGCAGCGCAGAGTTTCGTGGACCTTTATAGCTAGGGCTTGAATCTCCTTTGTCTGCTCGCTTGAAAGCCGTGCGGGTACAAAATAGTCTGTTTTCCCCATCGTGTACATCGACTCAAAATCAAAGAACTCTTTTTTGGGAACTATTTCAACTATGGGGAGCGCTCTTGGTTCACCGTTTTCTTCCAAAACACTTACGGCTACCTCTTTCCCCTTAATATATTTTTCTATTATTACTTTCTTGTCATAACTAAGTGCTCCTATAAGCGCCTCTGCCATGTCCTCTGCTTTTTCAACGTATCTAATCCCCAGAGCTGAGCCTTGTTTTGCAGGTTTTACAATCAAAGGCAGACCGAGTTTTTTAATTACTTTGCCGAGTGTCCCAGAGGCACCCATCTCTCTAAAAGCTCCGGCACTCAGAGCAAAAAAAGGAGCAGTGGGGATGCTCTCTAGTTGGAATATCTCTTTGGAAAGCGCCTTATCAAACCCGACTAAGCTTGCGTATACTCCTGGTCCGGTATAAGGGAAATTCATTATCTCTAATAACTCTTGGATGGTTCCATCTTCACCGTATTTGCCGTGGAGTGCTATGAAAACCACATCAGGTTTTTCTTTACTCAGAGTCTCTACCAGGTTCTCGTTAATATCAAGTTGAATTATCGGGTGTCCTTTTTCTCTCAAGGCCTCAGATGCTCTATGTCCACTCTTGAGCGAAATCTCTCTCTCCAAGGAACGCCCGCCCATCAAAACGGCGACTTTCTCTTTCATTGTTATCCTCCTCCTAAAAGAGCTGATTGAATAGTTTGTCTTCTTACAACTCAACATTCATAGAATGTTGTCTAATCGTTATTTAAACGTAACTTACCCGTAAAGGTCTTATAAAGTTTTGTTTGAGACTTAATCAATTCTCCCAGTCGCTTAATTCCTTCGGCGACCTGTTCTTTGTTAGGATACGAGAAGTTTAAACGCATACAGTTTTTCCCACTACCATCCGCAAAAAATGCTTCTCCTGGGACATAAGCAACCTTTGCTTCATTGATGGATTTAGCTAGCAATTCTGCTGTATTAATAAATTTGGGCAGGGTTACCCAGAGAAAAAGTCCCCCCTCTGGTTTTGTCCACCTAGCATCTGAGGGGAAAAATTTTTCAAGGGATTTAAGCATTATATCCCGCCTCTCTTTGTACAACGCAGTCTGTTTTTCCAGATAACTTTGCCAAGGATAATTGGTAAAGTATTCTTCAACAATCCTTTGGGTAAATGAGCTGGAGCACAGATTGGAGGCCTGTTTCGCGAAGTTTAGCTTCTCAATGATTGGTTTGGGAGCTGTTATCCAACCTAACCTCATACCAGGAGAGAAAATCTTTGAAAAGGTGCCCATGTATATTAGTGAATCATCCATGGAGCGCAGTGTGGGAATTTTGCCCCCGCCAAATTTTAACCGGCTGTAAGGATCATCCTCGATGACCAAAAGGTCATGTTTTTTGGTGATTTTTAGCAAGGCCTCTCTTCGTTCAGGAGAGAGGGTTACCCCGGCGGGATTGCTAAAAGAGGGAACCAGGTAGATAAATTTGGCCTTTTGATTCCGTTTTTTTAAGTCTCCTAAAGTCTGGCTCAACGAATCAATCGATAAACCGTTTTCATCAAGAGGAACGGAAATCATATTTGCCTGATAACCAGAGAAGGCCTGAATGGCTCCCACATAGCTTGGTCCCTCCACGATGATAGTATCATTCGGGTCGATGAAAATTTTGCCCAATAAGTCGAGAGCTTGCTGGCCTCCATCAGTAATTATAATGTCATCTAGGTCTGTGTGTATATCATCTTCGGCCAAAAGTTTTAAAATGCATTCTCGCAGACCGGGGTGTCCTTCCGAAGAGCCATATTGGAGGGCAGCCGCACCTTCTTTCCGAAGAACTTTCTTTGTTGCCTCAGCAATCATTTCCATGGGGAGACTACGAGTATCAGGCATGCCTCCAGCAAATGAAATTATGTCAGGCCGGGAGGCCACGATGAACAAATCCCTAATGGCTGACGACCTTAAGGCCACGGTTCTCTTTGCGTATAAATCCGTCCACTTATCGAACTTAATTTTGGGAGACATATCTTTCTCCATTTAATAAAACACCTCTCGAACCCAACCAATGGGACGAGAGGTATAATCTCGTGGTACCACCCAATTCCGCTGAAATCTCACGATTTCAACCTCAGGAAGCAGCTTAAAATCACTTCTTTGATAACGGTAAAACCGACCGAGCTTGCTTACTGCTTTAGCAAGTTTGGGCCCGGTGGCTCGGGGATGGCCTTCGGCAAAACTCCATTTGGCTTTCACCTTTCGCCAAATCTCTTTGCTAGAAACTTTGCTTACTCTTCCCGTCAAAGCCCTTTTTGTTATAGATTAAAATTTATCATATAATAGGGTCTATAGGATGTCAAACGCAAGCAGGTAAAGAGATGTTTCTAGGCGTTGGGGTTATTGAGAATCCTTGGGGGAGTGGATTGTATCACGAGACGGCGGTTGCTGGGGTGGGTTTTGTTATAATTTTTTGTTTGTCCCTTTTGATTCTTTTCTGAGATGCTTGATTAAGGAGCTGAACTGGCAGCAAAGTTGTTTGAGTGGGAGTGCTCCATACATTTTGTACAAGTAAAATACAACGAATGGGCTGAGCTGTGATTTCTTGAAAGAAATTGTTAAGTAGACTACAATAAATAATATCAATCAAATTGGAGGTGTCGCTATCATGGCGGAGAAAAAAAGTCGAAACGATTGTAGAAGCTAAAGAAGAAAAAACCGAAAAAGCAGCAGGGGCTACCCAAGAGAAAAGTGGAAAGAAAACCAAATAAGCTCGTGTCAAAGAAGGCAGATTTCACATTCTGATTTTGGTGGTTGAAATAGGTGAAAACATTTAGGTTAAGTGAAATAATTGGTTTGCCCATCCTTGTTGTTGATGTCGGAGAAAACGCTGGCGAAGTCAAGGACTTGGTCTTTGATTTGGTCAATAAAAAGATTTTAGCATTAATTCTCAAGCCAGGTGGGCTTAGTCTCTCCAAAGCGATTCCATTCGATAGCATTAAGAAGATTGGGAAAGATGCCATATCGGTTGAGAGCAGAGACGTTTTTGTTAAAATAAAAACCCTTGCGTCGGAGCGTGTTGCTTTCGGGAACAAACTCGTGGGCTCCAGGGCTTTTTGCGAGGACGGCGAGGAGCTCGGAACGTTGGAGGATTTAGTCGTCTGTGTAGACGATGGGAACATTATTGAGGTTGAAGTGAGCCGCAACTGGCTTAGTACTATTTCCCAAGGATATATGGTTCTCCCCGGCTCATCTATAAAAAGCGTGGGGAAGGACACTATCTTGTTTTCTAGTGGGGCCGAAAACGAGGCGCGCCAAACGGGTGGGGCCAAAGAGATGTTTCAGGCAGCGGTGTCTAAAAGCACTCGGTTATCCAAGAACGCAAATTTGGCGCTTATATCGAAGGAGACCAAGTATGCTCTCGGCAAGGTTTCGGGGAAAACCATTAAAGGTGCCGAAGGTGATATAATTGTGGCCAAAGGTCAAAAGATTGAAGAGGAACACATATTGCGCGCGAAAGATGAAGGAAAGTTGCACGAGTTGGCCCTGGCAGCGGGGTTCTCATTCATGAAAGAGAAATGGAGCCGGATAAGGGGAGGAAATTAAGTTACGGGAGGAATTCTAGTGGCAAAAGATAAAGCTACATTTACCACAAAAAATGGAAACAAGGTTGAGGTCGCGGACAACATAATTGCTGTTGCTGTCGTGGAAGCCATATCTAATGTTGTGGGCATCACAAGACTCAAAGATGGAAAACTTGATGAGATTGCAAGACGATTGGCTAGAGGGAAAGGCACCAAGAGCGTTGTGATAACCCCCAAAAAGGAAGAAGATGTGGATATAGATCTATATGTCGTTGTCCAATTCCGCGTTTCTATACCCGAGATTTCCGATTCGGTTAGGAAACGCGTTGAGGAAAACGTTAGAACGTTGACAGGGATAAGTGTTGATAACGTGGTGATTCACGTAGATGACATTGACGTTGTTGAAGCTTAACCGTTGCGCCCACTTATTGTAGGCCAAGGGTGCAAACAGGGTTAAGGGGGCTGCATGGCAAGAAGGATAGCAGCAATACGCAGTACGAACTTGAAGGACATCCCTGAACCGTGCAAATTTTGTTCTTATTGGGAATCTCCGTTTGGTGGCGGGGAGACTCCTTCTAACTTAAAAAGAGAGTGGTTCATTGCAGTCTTGCGAAACTTTGGTGATTGCGGAAAGCTGATTTATGTTGATGGTAAGCCGGTAGCTTATTCTCAGTACGCCCCCGGCTTTTATTTCTCAAAAGCTAAAAATTATACTGCCGGTCCTCCGAGTGCTGATGCGATATTTCTTTCCTGTCTTTTCGTGGCGCCAGATTATAGGGGGAAGGGTTATGGGAAGAGTGCCCTGCTTGAAATAGTAAAGAGTCTTAATAGAAAGGACTTTAAAGCCATTGAAACTTTTGGCAACAAAATCTCTAAAGGGAAGCCCTCAACGCCCTACGAATTTTATTTAAAGAATGGTTTTTATATTGTCCGCGATGATAAGAAGTTTCCGTTGATGAGACTCGATTTTAAATCCGTTGCTCTTTGGCAAGATGGCCTTGAGACATTATTGGAAGAGATTAAATTCCCACTTCCCAGCAGAGAAATACCTGTCCCTTATTAGCCCTTAATTTTTGTAGCCCAGTCTCTGAAAACATCCATATCAAACTCTTCCACCCAGCGTCGGTAAACCTCGCGCTTGTAATCCCCTTCTTGTTCCAGCTTTTCTAAGACCGACTCCACAACTTTTTCTAAGACAGGGTCTAAAATCTGGTCGAGCGAGGGCGAATCGAGAGCTTTTAAAATCTTCGAACGCGACGCAATTATTTCGCTTACCAACCTCACCGCTAGCTCTTCCACAAAATTACTTAACGGCTCTAAGTTTTCTTTTGAGAGAAAAGGCAGGTTAAGCTCAAAGGAATCTCCCTTTTGTGAAATAAGACCGCTCTCGGTAAGGACATGCAAGTGATTTGTAATCGCGTCGGACGATATGTTAATTTTAACTTCACCTTCTTTTGCGAAGAAGGGTTTTAGTGTCGAGCAAATCCTCTCAAGCTCCGCTCTTTTTTTTGGCCCAGCGGCCAGCGCGGAGATTATTTGACGTCTATACTTATTATCAACCACCCAGCTTGCCTTATCTTCCTCCCAGGGCTCCCAGGTGGTCGATTTGAACCATGGTTGAGGGCTAAGTCTTGATGCTCCAGAGTATTTTTGTCGGATATCCATACACTTTTCCTCCGTTAGATGTTCTAAATATTTATATTATAATTTTGTCATCTTGTCCATTTAAGATGTTATTTCCTACATAGCTCTTTTAGAAATTTAAGAGCCGTCCAAAATTCTTGTTTTAAAGAGGGGTTTTGTAACGCCTCGTGAGGATCGTGGGTCATTACGACCGTAATGTTCTGTCGCCAAGTGATTATTTTCCCAGGGGCGAACAGGGTTTTATCTTTGAACGGCACTATTTTGTCCAGAACCCTTACTGAAATTTCTCCCATCGCCAGTATTGTTTTAGGCTGTACTATTTCAATCTCCGTTTCAAGATGTTTTTGGCAAGCCAGAATGTTTTTTTCAGTTATTTTTTTGAGAGGCAAGGGGTTCGACCCTGGAGGGTCTCCCCCGGGCAGGAGTCCTCCGACCCGAAGAGAGCATTTTATCGCATTAGTACCATACACATCCGTAATATCGAGACCTAGTTTTGCAAACCCGCTCCTTAAGGCCGCTCCTGTTTCTCCAAAAAAAGCCACTCTCTCGGTATCCTCCAGTGTTGTAGGGGCTTCTTTTAAAAGCAAGATGTTGGCCAGTGGATACCCTGCTCCTGGTAACGGTTTGTTGTAGAGGGCTTGTAGCTCACAATCTTTGCAGCCCTGGATTTTTTTGGCCAAAAAGAGAGTTTCCGCAATCGCCTTGTCTAGATATTCTTGAAATAACTTACCTGGTTCATGCTCTCCACTTGGTGGTTGAGGTGCAGATTGATTGTTAAGCGAGCGAATCATCATGCCTCCTTTGATTTCAGAATTCAATGAGCAAGACGAAAACTCCTTTAAAAGTGATGATATAAATAAGTTATAGTTAAGGAAACAATTCAAAATTTAAAATTCAATTAGAAAAAGAGTATGAGATTTTGCCGACGAAGCCCAATTCTGATAAGATTTTATTTTAGAGAGCCCGGGGGAGAACTTTGAATTCTTGGAGTGATTGGGATTGTATAAATTGGGAGAAAATTTAGAAAAATTTATTGAAAGCTATGTCGACTCCTTTGTTAAATGGGATTTGATAACATATTTTTATAGTAATTCTGGTGTCTCGGATACGGCACACTCTTTAGCTATTCACCTCGGCCGGAAAGAATCTGATGTCGAAAAATCATTGAATGAATTGGTAGAAAAAAATTTAGTTACAGAAATCAAAGAAGACGGTAAGAGCATCTACCAATATACTCCGCCTGCAGAGGTTTCCAAGATGGTAGAAAATTTTGTTAAGTCATTGGAGATTAGAGAAGAACGACTTTTAATCCTCGCAAAACTGCTTCGAACGAGGGCAAACAAGTAGACTTGTTAGAATATTTATGAAGACAAGTTTCCCTTCTGGGTTATATTGCTTTATCGTCTGCGTGGAAGAGCTCTTGTCTGTTGCCTTGTAGTTTAAAAAATGGAGCGGGGAACGGGTTTCGAACCCGCGACCTTCAGCTTGGGAAGCTGACGCTCTACCTACTGAGCTATCCCCGCTCATAGCAGATTATACAGAAATGCATCATAGTTGTTAAGAAGTCTTGAGGATTGTTATTCCCAGGGCTACCAGCATGGCGTTTATTTTGGATGTCGAAGTTTATTTGTTATGAGGAGTGCTACGGCAGCAAAACTGAGAACAAGGGCCCACCAAAGTTTATCTGTTTGAAACTTATGTTCAATCAGGTATCCGGGTTCTATGATTTTGATGTTGGTTGCATGAATATCCATGTCGCCGGCATGTTTGGGGCAAGCGCTATTAAAAACTCCGGTTACCTCCACTATATCTCCCCTGTTTTTGTAGTTACCAATGAAATTTATGCGCTCTGTATTGCTGGCCTTGCACCATATAGCCATACCGGTGTTGTAGCCGGCAAGTTTTGAGGGTTGCTCAGCGTAAGGGTCGTCATTTAAATGTATCCAAGCATGGTCCTTTCTCACCATGATATCTCCTATGACTTCGCCTCGAAAAGTTATGGTCTCCCCATCGTAGAGATGAGCGTTTTCAACCAGCTCTTCAGAAGAGACAATTTTGGCCATTGCGGGTACGGAAAAGGTTAATACAAGAATAATTGCGATAAAGACTGAATTCAAAATGTTTGTTTTGGGTGGACGGAGCCTCAAACGTTTTCTCATTTTCCCCTCACTGCCGCAACTATAAATCCAATTAACGCGAATATCGACATAAACTCCAACCTTCCCATCCACATGACCATTATATAGACGAGCTTCATTGGCATGGGCATTGAGGGGGAAGTGACGCCACAGGAAAGACCCGTATTGCTGCCAGCGGATACGCTGTCGAATAAAGCCTCAATGAGCGGGTATCCAAAATAGACACCTACGATTGTTGCTAAAGCATATGAAGCGATGAATGATATGACGATGAGCATCGCTCCTCGAATATGCTTCTCGCTCAAGACTGTATCTTTGATGTGGTGGAATTTTTCGACGACCACGGCTGTTTCTGGAGTCAGTATCTTTTTTATGTCGTGTATGAGCGCTTTAAATATAATGCCTATCCTTAGGCCCTTAAAACCACCGGCTGTTGAACAAGCTGAACCACCTATGGCCATGGCCATTATCACGCCTAACATAGCCATTTCTCCCCACTGACTGACAAAGGCCCTTACTTGAACTGTCATAAAACCAGTACCTGTATGCCCGGAGGCTATATGAAAAAAGCCTTTGCGAAAAAGAGCCATTAGTTCTGGATAGACATCCAACCTCATTAATCCGACTGTGGTGATGAACAATGCGATGGTAATGGTAACGCAGAAGGAGATAATTTCTATATTTTTGTATATTTCACGCCTATTTCCGGTCCAAATAGCCCAATGAAGCGCAAAATTAAAGGAGCCCACCATTATAAGCACGATTACTACTATCTCAAAAAGAAAACTATGGTAGTAACCTATATTGAATGATTGGGGAGCAAATCCCCCAGTACTCCAGGCGCCCATGAACACCCAAATTCCATGCAGTATTCCTCTAACTGTCGACATTCCACTGCAAATCATGATTATCCCTAGGGTTATCGAGCCAACTGCCAGATATGAGAGACTTATTAGCCAGATTGCGCGCGCTGTTTGAATTATATTTGGGAGTAGTTTCTCCTCTTTCCCTTCGGCCACGTACATTTTAAAAGCACCGCCGGTCCCTCTAACTAAAAAAGTGAGGGCGATTACGATTATTCCTTGTCCCCCCACATACGTTAGAACGTGACGCCAGGTGTTCAAAGCATATGAGATGTGGTCTAAATCTTGTAGGAGGTAAAGACCAGTGGTCGTATAACCACTCATTACGTCGAAGCAGGCATCCACATAGCTCCCAAAGTGGCCGCTAAGATAATGCGGAATCGCTCCGAGAGCCACCGCTAAGAGCCAAGAGAATGAGGCGACAACCAGTCCTTGCAGCCAGTTTAAATCGCGCTTCGAGTGGAAAAATATTTGGAGGAAGAGACCTACCGTAAAACAGGAAAACATCCCTATTAGAAAATCGAGGGCTGGATTCCATTCTTGGAAGATAAGTGCAACGACAAGAGGAATTGCCATTAGAAAACCTACACCAAAAACTACTTTTCCACTATAGTAGGCAATATTTTTGAAGTCGGAGGCCCTGGGTCTGGGGATCATCTATACCAACTCGCAATCAGTCCAATAATGATAAGTGATACCAGGGCAATAAAGAGAATGGCCGATATTTCCACTAACATCCCGGTGAAGTAGTTTAGATATGTTTTAATGCCTTTATCATTTCTTCTCAAATCAGTCAATGAGGACCTCTTTTAGTTCCCTCTCTTTTTCAACGCTGGTTAGGGCAATAATCGAGTCTCCTGCCTCAAGCACCGTATTCCCGCGTGGAATGATGACTTCATCTCCTCTAACGATGGTCGCGATAACGCAATCCTCCGGTAATTTCAGCTCAGCGATTTGTTTGTGACAAACCTTGCACTTTTCGGTAGGGAGTTCGATCTCTACCAGTGCAATTTGACCTTTTTTTAAAGTGTAGAGTGTTATTATATCACCAATTGTCGCTTCTTCTTCTATGAGTCTGGAGATGATGGTGGTGCTGCTTATGGCCTCGATGCCCATTTTGTGAAAGATGCGCTCGTTTTTAGGGCTGTTAACCCTTGCAACCGTTCTTGAAACGTTGAAGGTAATTTTAGCCAATTCACAGGCGACGAGATTATCATCATCATCGCCGGTTACTGAAGCGAAGACATCGGCGTGTGATGTTCCCGCATCTTCTTGAGAAGAAACGTCACAACCATCGCCGTATATAATCATCACATCAGGAAGGTCGGTCGCCAGTTGTTTACACGTCTTTTCGTCTCGCTCAATTATGACGACATTGTGCTTTTTGTTTTTAAGTTTTCTGGCCAAGAAAAAGCCAACTTTGCCGCCACCATTAATGACAATAAACATAGTCACTCCTAGTCGTTGATGAATTTCTCAATCTTTGGCAACGCATATCGCTTTACCGCGCAGAGAATATGGTCACTTTCCTTTATCGTGAAGCTCCCTAAGGGAATTATGCTTTCTCCTCCCCGCACTATGGCGGATATCTTTAATTCATCAGGAATCTCTATCTCTTCGACTCTCTTATTATTAAGAAACTTTCCGGCTTCGAACTCAATTATTTCCGTATCTCCTCCAACTGATACATGTCGGGCGTAGCCCCCAACGATCTTGTCCAGTATTTTTTCGGCCGTAAGGACTGTTCCACAAACATACGAGAGGCCAAGCTGTTGATAAGTTCTCTCCCTTTCGGGGTTGTAAAGTCTGGCTATTGCTCGAGGAACGTCAAATAGTTTGGTGGCCATTTCGGCTATCATCATGTTGGTGTTGTCAAAGTCAGTTACAGCGGCCAGGGCGTCTGTTCTTTCAATCCCTGCCTTTTTTAGCACGTCTTCGTCAAATCCCATTCCTTCTATGGTTAACCCATTAAAAGTGGAGCCGAGTCTACGAAAAGAGCGCGGATTTTTGTCAACCACCACGACATTATGACCTTCGGTTGATAGATATTGAGCTAAATGCGAGCCGACGCGCCCACAACCCACTACTATTATGTACAAATTCCCCCCCGTTATCTATTTTAAATAAATATCTGTTTATTTCTGCATAATAATCTTACCAAAATTGGCTGTCAAATAATTTTAGTTAAAGGGGAGCGCTAATTTACGTTGAATTATGCAATTAGCCGCGAGAGGAGATTTATGAGAAGGAAGAAGTTGCTGAGACAGGCAATTTTAACAAAAAGAGATATACTGTCGCTGAAGGAAAAGAGCGAAAAGAGTTGTGCGATAAAGAGAAATCTTTTTAGCATGCAAGAATTTAAGCGAGCCAAAACTATTGCTCTCTACGTGTCGTTTAGGAGCGAAGTTGAAACCGAGGCCACAATCAAAGAGTCTTTAAAATTGGGCAAGAGGGTTGTTGTTCCGGTCTCCCGGGTAAGGGAAAAAGAGCTTCAGATGGCTTACATAGAAAACTTTGATGACGACCTCGAAATGGGTGCTTATGAAATACCGGAGCCAAAAACCAACAGATTGAAACCGGTTGACCTAGATGATTTAGATATTATTATCTTGCCGGGCAGTGTCTTCGATATGTCTGGTTACAGGCTGGGTTACGGTGGGGGTTATTATGACAGGTTTCTTCAAGTAGTTGGTTCAAGAGTAAAAACTATTGGCTTGGCTTATGAAATTCAGGTTGTGGACAAAGTCCCCAAAGAATCCCACGATATCCCTGTTGATTGGATTGTGACCGAAAAGAGAATTATTCACTGCCGATAGAAGGTCTTACGACTTGATTTTTACAAAAAGATTGCGGAGAAGAGAGTTGGGCCGTATAATTTTTTAAATAACTCTGTGTTCTATGATTTTAATGAGGGAGGAACCAAAAATTGAGCGATATAATTGAAAAGATTAAAGAATCGGGGCTTGGGGCTATCGTGGAAACAAGAGCAACGATTGAAAACATTGAGCGAGGGGAGAAGAGGGTAGATTTTGCAAGCGCTTTTTTGGCGGATATGCCACGAGGGTATAATGGGAGAAAGAGACTGGCCAAAGAGCTTGAAAAGAGAGGATTAGAGGAAGCGGCAGAACACTATGCTTTTGCGGCTGAGTTATGCAAAAAGTGCAGTCTTGAATTTGCTGGTCTTAAAGAAGAAGAGATTGAGAGAATGGGTGAGGAGAAATTAAGGAAGGTTTTAGTCCAAACCATGAGAGAGATAGCCGATTCAGACGAGAAGGCCATTAACACAATTTTAAATAAATAATATGTGTGTTAGGGTAAGGCTGAAAATTTATAAAATCAAGGTGAAGCTTAATGCTTAAAGTCAAAGATTTGGTAATAGAGCCCCGAGGTTTAAAAAAGGCCGTTGTAAGTAACGCGAGTTTTGAAGTCCGCGAGAAAGAAATCCACGTGATTCTTGGGCCCAACGGTTCCGGTAAATCTACTCTTGCCTACTCAGTTATGGGTTTAGGGGGCTATAAGCCGGTTTCTGGCAGCATAACCTTTATGGAAAAGGATATAACCAATCTTTCAGTGACCGAAAGGGCTAAGCTGGGTATTACTTTGGCCTGGCAGGAGCCGGTGAGATTTGAAGGAATAACAGTGAGTGATTACATAAAAGCGGGGATGTCGAATCGCGATGAGAGTACCGTTGACCACGCTCTCTCTCTTGTTGAACTGGATAGCAAGAAATTCAAGAAGAGGTTTGTGGATAATTCCTTAAGTGGCGGAGAGAGAAAGCGTGTAGAGCTCGCAGCTGTAGTAGCTATGGAACCGAAATTAATGATACTAGATGAACCCGATTCGGGGCTGGATGTCATCATTTATGATGAACTTTACCAGCTTCTTGACAATATAAGAAATGAGGCAAACTCCTCAGTCTTGCTTATTACTCATCGGGAAGAGAGTGGTGAGGTTGCCGATTCGGCTACGTTAGTTTGGGAAGGCAAGACCGTTTTGAGTGGCAGATTCCCGGTAGTTATGCACAAATATTGCATGATGGCAAGGAGAAGAGAAAAGTGCAAGAGAAAGCCCTGCCTTACGAAATTTTAGAGAGCGCCAAAAAAGTTGGTTTTGATATTGACCTGATGATGTCGCCGAACACGCCAAAATTGATTTTAAATTTCAACAAGGTTACGGCGATTCAAGATACACCTGGGTTAATCTTAAAAAGCAAAGAGCTCGATAATGGCATAGTTGCCGATATAATTGTGACCAAGGGAACCAAGATTAAACAACCCTTACACCTCTGTTTTGGCATGGTTTCCCAAACTGGCGTTCAAGAGGTAATCCCTCGATTCATTATTGAGGATGATGCCGAAATTTTGATGCTCGCTCACTGTAGTTTCCCAAATGCCCGTGAACTTGTCCACAAAATGGAAGCAAAGATTGCGGTTGGTAAAAATGCGAAGTTTTTTTATGAGGAGCGTCATTATCATGGGGAGAACAGCGGAGCATGTGTTTACCCTACTTTTGAGGCAGAAATTGGAGAAGGCAGTTACTTTAAGACGGTTTTTTCGTTGGTTCAGGGGACTGTTGGCAAAGTCAATATTAATGCGGACATTTACGCACAACGAGACGCTAAGATCGAGTTGATTACAAAAGCATATGGCAGAAGTAGCAGAGATAAAGTTATGGTACGAGATGCTGTTTTTCTGGAGGGCAGAAATTCCAGGGGAACCATTCGCATGCGTGCCGCAGCGAGGGGAGGCGGCGAGGTCTATATGGAAGGCGTCACCGAAGGCAATGCTCCCGGCGCCATAGGTCATGTAGACTGTAAGGAAATAATTCAAGGTTTTGGGTCTACGGCTAGGGCCACTCCATTGGTTAGAGTAACCGATGAGATGGCGCGGATAACCCACGAGGCGGCGGTTGGAAGAGTTAACCAAAAGGAACTCGATACGCTTATGGCACGTGGTCTAGCCGAAGAAGAAGCTGTAGATATGATAGTCAAAGGAATGTTGTAGTTTCTGCTAGGCGGGGTCGAAATTGATTGACATGGGTTTTAGTGCGGTGATATAATAAATATGGCTCAATTTGGTCTTTGATATTTTTTTAGGAGGTTGTATTTGAGCAAGCATCGAACGGAGGCGATAAAAACATAAGGTAAGCGGTAAGGTTAATTAAGTTTACTTATGTGTCGCCAATTTTTCGGCGGCATTTTTTAATGTTTTATGAAATCTGTATTGACAGCTTATATAGCTTCTGTTAGCATTACTTTTTGCGTTTATTGGTCTTTGAAAACTAAACAGTGTTGTAAAAAGCTATTATGTTTTGCAGTTAGCGGATCTCGGTCAGCATAACGCTGACAAAAGTAAGAATCTCTGTAAATATCGGCAACATCTTTGATGTTGCCTGTATAATTTTCATGGAGAGTTTGATCCTGGCTCAGGACTAACGCTGGCGGCGTGCCTAACACATGCAAGTCGAACGATCTCACTCTCTTGAAGCTTCGGCAGATAGAGGGATTGCGAGATAGTGGCGAACGGGTGAGTAACGCGTGAGTAATCTGCCCCAAAGATTGGGATAACTCGAGGAAACTCGGGCTAATACCGAATACCTTGACATTTACATATGTGATAGTCAAGAAAGGTCGTAAGACCGCTTTAGGATGAGCTCGCGTTCCATTAGTTAGTTGGTGGGGTAATGGCCCACCAAGACCGCGATGGATAGCCGGCCTGAGAGGGTGAACGGCCACACTGGGACTGAGACACGGCCCAGACTCCTACGGGAGGCAGCAGTGGGGAATTTTGCGCAATGGGCGAAAGCCTGACGCAGCAACGCCGCGTGGACGATGAAGGCTTTCGGGTCGTAAAGTCCTTTCAGTGGGGAAGAAGCCGCAAGGTGACGGTACCCACAGAAGAAGCCCCGGCTAACTACGTGCCAGCAGCCGCGGTAATACGTAGGGGGCGAGCGTTGTCCGGATTTATTGGGCGTAAAGAGCGCGTAGGCGGTTCATCAAGTCAGATGTGAAAACCTTGGGCTTAACCCAAGGACTGCATTTGAAACTGGTGGGCTTGAGTCTGGTAGGGGAGAGTGGAATTCCTAGTGTAGCGGTGAAATGCGCAGATATTAGGAAGAACACCGGTGGCGAAGGCGGCTTCCTGGACTGTAACTGACGCTGAGGTGCGAAAGCTAGGGGAGCGAACAGGATTAGATACCCTGGTAGTCCTAGCCGTAAACGATGGACACTAGGTGTGGGAAGTTATCGCCGCTTTCTGTGCCGAAGCTAACGCATTAAGTGTCCCGCCTGGGGAGTACGGCCGCAAGGATAAAACTAAAAGGAATTGACTGGCGCCCGCACAAGCGGTGCAGCATGTGGTTTAATTCGACGCAACGCGAAGAACCTTACCTGGGTTTGACATCCTCTGACCGCCTCGGAAACGGGGTTTTTCCGACTCTGTCGGAACAGAGTGACAGGTGCTGCATGGCTGTCGTCAGCTCGTGTCGTGAGATGTTGGGTTAAGTCCCGCAACGAGCGTAACCCTTGTCGTTAGTTGCCAGTCTTTAGTTAGGCAGTCTAAAAGAGACGGCCTCGGGTAACGGGGAGGAAGGTGGGGATGACGTCAAGTCCTCATGGCCTTTATATCCAGGGCTACACACGTGCTACAATGGCACCTACAAAGAGCAGCTAAACCGCGAGGTCATGCGAATCTCAAAAAAGGTGTCTCAGTTCGGATTACAGTCTGCAACTCGACTGTAT